>JAPOWL010000399.1 GCA_026707615.1 Acidobacteriota bacterium
GTGGGGGGCTCGCCGGCGGCGGGAGGCGCGGCGGCGGGAGCGAACTCGCCGGCGAAGGCGGGCGCGCCAACCCCGGCGCCGTCAGCGCCGGGTGCGCGCACGGTGCCGCCCGGCTCCGCGCCGGGCGGAGACGTGCCGCTCGATCGCAACTGACGGCCGGCGGTCGCGAACCGGCCGGGCGTCGCCGAAGCCGGCCGGCCGGGGCGCGTGCGGTATGCTGACCCGACCACGGGAGGCACTCGCGATGCCGCACTCGCGCGTCGGACGCCGGACGTTCCTGCGCACCGTGCCGGCCGGGCTTGCGGCCGGCACGGTGCCGCGACTCGCGGCGGGCCAGCCGGCGCCGGATCTCCTATCCGACACCCTTGCCGGCGCCGGCTCCCTGGCCGACCTCGACTTCACGACGGCCGAGCACGAGCTGATGCGCGCCGCCGTCGCCCGCAACCGCCGGCGCTACCGCCAACTGCGCGCGGTTCCCATCGGCCCGCAGGTCGAGCCCGCGTTCCACTTCGATCCGTCGCACGTCGCCGGGCGGCCTCCGGGCCGCGCCACGCCGTCCGCGGCGCAGCCGTTCGCGCGCGCGACCGACGGCGAGGTGCCGTCCGTCGTGGAGGGCCTGGCGTTCGCGCCGCTGACCGTGCTGGCCACGCTGCTCGAGCGGCGGCAGGTCACCGCGACCGCGCTCGCGGAGATGTACCTCGCGCGGCTGGCGCGTTACGCCGACCGCCTGCGGTGCGTCGTGACCCTGACGCCCGATCTGGCGCGGGCGCAAGCGGCGGAGGCCGACCGCGAGATGGCGGCCGGCCGCTATCGTGGGCCGCTGCACGGCGTGCCGTGGGGGGCGAAGGACCTGCTGGCGACGGCCGGCATCCGGACCACGTGGGGCGCCCGGCCCTTCGCCGACCAGGTGTTCGACCACGATGCGACCGTCGTCGAGCGGTTGCGCGAGGCGGGCGCGGTGCTGGTCGCCAAGCTGTCGACGGGCGCGCTCGCCCGCGGCGGCGTCTGGTTCGGCGGCTCGACCCGCAACCCGTGGGACGTCACCCGCAGCTCCAGCGGATCGTCGGCGGGGCCGGGCGCCGCCACGGCGGCCGGCCTGGTCGGGTTCTCGATCGGCAGCGAGACGCTCGGCTCCATCATCTCGCCGTCGGCGGCGTGCGGCGTGACCGGCCTCCGGCCCACCTACGGCCGGGTGAGCCGCCACGGCGCCATGGCCCTGAGCTGGACCATGGACAAGATCGGACCGATGTGCCGGGCGGCCGAGGACTGCGCCCTGGTGCTCAACGCGATCTACGGGCCCGACGGGCGGGATGCCACCGTCGTCGACGCCCCGTTCCGGTGGGATCCGGGCCTCGATCTCGGACGCGTGCGCATCGGTCATGTGGCCGGGGAGCTCGCGGCGCCGCCCCGGGACGCCACGGGCGAGCACCGGGCGGCGCTCGCGGCGGCGCTCGACGTCCTGCGCGACGCGGGGGCGACGCTCGTCCCGGTCGAGTTGCCCGACTTCCCGGCCGACGCGCTGCGCATCATCCTGGAGGCCGAGTCGGCCGCGGCCTTCGACGACCTCACCCGGAGCGGCGGCGTGGACGAGCTGACTCGTCAGACGGCCGACGCGTGGCCCAACAGCTTCCGCGCCTCCCGCTACATCCCGGCCGTCGAGTACCTCCGGGCCCAGCGGGCGCGGACGCTGCTCATCGAGCGCCTGGAAGACCTGCTGGCGCGCGTCGACGTCTTCGTCAGCCCCACCCGCAGCGCGGGACTGGCGATGACGAACCTGACGGGGCACCCGGCCGTCGCGGTGAAGGCGGGCTTCGCCGGCGGTCTCCCGGTCGCGCTGATGATCACGGGCCGCCTCTACGACGAGGCAACGGTGCTCGGGGTGGCCCATGCCTACGAGCGACTCGCCCCGTGGAGCGCGATGCACCCCCGTCTGGAGGAAGGGCCGGCCTGAGCGGCGGGCGCCGGCTACTCCACGCGCGCCGATTCGATCGCCGCCTCGAACGAGTCCGCCCAGCGGAGGACCGTCCGGTCGGGGCCGGTCAACTTGAAGAAGTAGGGACCGTCCGGGGTCTCGACGACCGCGGCCAGCAGCCGGAAACCGGGCTTGTAGTAGCGCATGCGAGAGCCGGGGCGGACTTCTGCCGCGAACGTTCCCGGCACGTCGAGCAGGGTCACGGGGAGGTCGCCGACCCGGAAGCTGGTGGTGGTCGCGACCTCGGCGGACGGCGTGCCGTCCGGCTGCAGCATCTGGTTGGTCCAGCGCTCCAGGTTGGCCTCGACCGTGCCCCCGCCGCCCCCGAAATAGAAGACCACGAGCTCGGCGTCCTCGACGTCTCCCGCGAGCCGGGGCAGCAGGTACTGCGCAACGCGCATGGTCGACGACGGCGGTTGCTCCTGCCATTCCGCCGGCGCCTCGAAGCGCAGGCTCCCCTGGGCCGCACCGGCCGCTCCGGCGGAGAGGCACGCGGCGAGGGCGACGGCCGGCAACGCGAGCACGCAGGCTTCGAGCCGCGCGACAGGTCCAGTCACTTCCCAATCGCAATCGTATTGCGCAGCCGGGCGTCGCGCAATGGCCGGCAGGATCGCCGGTCGGCGGACCGGAGGCGGGGGTGCCCGGTCGAACCGGCGCTTCGACGGTCGTCGGCTACAATCACGGTCCGCATGGTGGCGACGGCTCGCTGCGAGGTCCGGACGACGGGGCAGGGCGACGTGCGCGACATCTCTGCCGAGGTGGCCGCGGCCGTGGCGCGCTCCGGCCTTTCGTCCGGCGTGGTGACGGTGGCCGTCGTCGGTTCCACGGCGTCCATCACGACCATCGAGCACGAGCCCGGCGCCGTCGCGGACCTGGGGACGGCACTGGAGCGGCTGGCGCCGCGTGACGGCGAGTACCGCCACCACGAGCGATGGGGCGACGACAACGGCTCGAGCCACGTCCGCGCCGCCATCCTCGGACCGTCGGTCACCCTGCCGTTCACGGACGGCCAGGTGGATCTGGGCACCTGGCAGCAGATCGTCCTGGCCGAGTTCGACACCCGGGCGCGCACGCGGAGCGTCGTGGTCCGGATGTTGGGGGACTGAGCCGGTGCCGGGCCCGCTCTCCTACACCAAGACGACGCTCGACAACGGGCTCGACGTCATCGTCCACGAGGAGCACGCCTGCCCGATCGTCGCCGTCAACCTCTGGTACCACGTCGGGTCCAAGGACGAGCGCCCCGGGCGGACGGGGTTCGCGCACCTGTTCGAGCACCTGATGTTCGAGGGGTCCGAGCACCACGACGCGGGCTACTTCCGGCCCCTCGAGGAGGCCGGCGGCACCCTCAACGGGTCGACCAACGCCGACCGGACGAACTACTGGGCGACCGTGCCCCGCGAAGCGGTCGAGCGCGCGCTCTGGCTCGAGTCGGACCGGATGGGGCACCTGCTGCCGGCCCTGTCCGCCGAGAAGCTCGCCACGCAGCGCGACGTGGTGTTGAACGAGCGCCGCCAGAACTACGAGAACCGGCCCTACGGCCTGGCGCCGATGACCCTCGCGGCGGCTCTCTTCCCCCTGCCCCACCCGTACCACTGGCCGACGATCGGAGTGCCGGCGGACCTGCACGCGGCGGCGCTCGAGGACGTCCGGGCGTTCTTCGCCGCGTACTACCACCCGGGCAACGCGTCGCTCGCCATCGCCGGCGACATCGACACGGACGAGGCCCTTGCGCTCGCCAACCGTCACTTCGGGGAGATCGCCACGAGACCTCCGCCGCCGCCGGTGGCGATTCCCGCCGGTCCGTCCCCGGGGTCCGACTCGCGGCCCCGGTCGCTCTACCTGGAGGACCGGGTCGAGCTGGTGCGCATCTATCTCACGTGGCGCACCACCGCACTGTTCGAGGCCGGAGACGCGGAGCTGGACGTGCTGGCCGATCTGCTGGCCGGAGGGCTCTCCTCGCGCCTCCGCCGCGCTCTGGTCCACGATCGACGGCTGGCCGCCGACGTCGGGGCCTGGCAGGACTCGCGCGAGATCGCGGGCGTCTTCGCGATCTCGGTGACGGTCGCGCCGACGGCCCGAGCGGCCGACGTGGAGGCGGTCGTGACGAGCGAGCTGGCCCGCCTGGCCGACGAGGGACCCGACCCGGACGAGCTGGCCCGCGTGGTCCGCTGCGCGGAGAGCGCGATGGCCTCGCTTCTCGAGCGGGTGGGCGGCTTCGGCGGAAGGTCGGACCAGTTGAATCGCTACAACGTGTTCGCAGGGACACCCGGCTACCTCGCCGGCGACCTGGCCCGCTACCGGCGCGTCGACCGGAGCGGGGTGCGAGCGGCGGCCGCCCGGCTGGCGGCGGAGCGCCGAATCGCGCTCTCGGTCGTCCCGCTCGGCGCGAACGACGCCGCGCTCCCGGGCGCGGAGCCGGCGGACGCGTCGTGACCTCCGCGGACCGTTCGGCCCTGCCGGGTCTCGGCCCGCCGGCCTCGTTCGCGTTTCCGCCCATCGCGACCGACACGCTTCCGAACGGGATTCGCCTCTGGACGATCGACCGGCCCCGCTCGGAGCTGGTCACCGTCGTCCTGCTGCTGCGGCACGGCTCGGCCGCGGACCCGCCGGATCGTGCCGGGCTGGCCGCGCTGACCGGAGACCTCCTCGACGAGGGCAGCCGCGAGCGAGACGGGATGGAGCTGCACCGGGCCCTGCAGCGCATGGGGGGAGCGTTCGCGGCCGAAGTGACCAGCGACGGCACGTTCGTGTCGCTCACGGCCCTCGCACGCTTCGCGCACCAGGCGATCGCCCACCTCATCGAGGTGGCGGCGCGCCCGCGCTTCGATCCGGACGATGTGGAGCGGGTGCGGGACCTGCGGCTGAACCGGCTGGCGCAGATGGAGCGGATCGCCGGTTCCGTCGCCGATCGCGTCTGGCTCAGAGGGCTCTACGGCTCGCATCCCTACGCACACTCGCCGATCGGCAGCGCGCCGTCGCTCGAGGGCGCCAGCGCGGCGGACGTCGCCGCGTTTCACGAGCGGCACTTCGGCGCCGGGGGGTGGACGGTGATCGTCGTCTCGTCCGACGCGGCACGACTGCGGCCGGTCGTCTCGGAGCAGCTCGCCGCGTTGCCCGGAGGCGGCGGAGCCCCCGCGCCTCCGCCCCCCGACCCCGCGCCTGCGGCCCGGCGACTCCTGCTGGTGCCGCGCCCCGGCGCCGTGCAATCGGAGATTCGGCTCGGGCACCTCGGCGCCGCCCGCAGCTCGCCCGACCATCACGCCCTCCTGGTGCTCAACATGGTGCTCGGCGGTCAGTTCGTCAGCCGGGTAAACCTCAACCTGCGGGAGCGCAAGGGGTACACCTACGGCGCCCGCACCGTGCTGGACCTGCGCCGCGGCCGGGGGCCGTTCGTCCTGCGCGCGGCGGTGGAGACGTCCGCCACCGCCGACGCCCTCCGCGAGGCGGGGGCGGAGATCGCGGCCATACGCGGCGACCGCCCGGTCTCGGACGCCGAGCTGGACGGGGCCCGCGCTGCGCTCACGCGCGGCTTCGCGCGCCGCTTCGAGACGGCCGGGCAGCTTGCCGCGGCTGCGATGCGGCTGGCCCTGTTCGACCTCCCCGCCGACGAGTACACCACCTTCGTCCCGCGCGTTGCGGCCCTCGACGCGCGCGCGGTCGCCGGCGCGGCCGGGCGTCTCCTGCAGCCGGAGCGTCTTGTCGCGGTCGTCGTGGGCGACCCCGACAAGCTGTCGTCCTCGCTCGCCGACGCCGGCTTCGGCGAGCCGCTCGGGCCGTGACGACGAGCCCCGCCGGCGCCGCCGGCCGCCGGCGCCGCGCCGTCGTCTGAACAGGGGAGCGGCCCCGGTCGTCACAATGAGGTAGAGTCGGAGTTCGGCCGCGTTCCGCGGCCCCCCGATTCGTAGTCCATGTCGTTCTTCCGCGTCGGCCTGAGCCTCGTCGGCATCATCGGCGTTCTCGCGGCCACCCTCGCCGGGGCGACCATCTGGCTGCTGCTCACGGAGCCGATGACCGTGGCCGACGCCATGACCGAGCAGGACCTCACGCCGCTGGCCCGCGAGCTGGCGGGCATCCTCTACGCTGCGCTCCGCAGCCTGCTGCGATTCCTCTGAGGGCCGGACGGCGGCCTCCCGCATGCGGCGGGCGATGAAGCGGACCAGCGCGTAGCCGTCGAGCCAGCTGAACGGCGCAATCCCCGTGCTGTAGTGGCCGCACGGCAGGACGAACACCTCCGGGTCCAGCCCGCGGCCCCGGAAGTCCGCCACGAGCTCCCGGGACAGCCGCACGGGGAACGAGTGGTCGTAGCGTGCGTAGACGAGGAGGACGTTCGTCCCCCGCATCCGCTCGACGTAGGGCGCGGGACTGATCGGCATCCAGAGATCGCGCAGCAGGGGGAGATCGATCGAGCCGTCGAGCCCTTCGCGGACGTGTGCCGTCGAGAGGCCCTCCCAGACCACGTCGGCGAAGTACGGCGAGATGTGGTTCAGGGCGGCCGCCGTGATGCGCGGGTCGTGCGCGGCGGTCAGCAGCGCGAGGCACGACCCGAGGCTCGTTCCCAGGATGCCGATGCGTTCGTACCCGCGCGCCCGAAGCCAGTCGACGGCGCGCCGCGCGTCGAGCACCGCCTGCCGGCAGATCTGCAGCGTGCGGCCGATGTTGGCGCTCACGATGTAGTCGGCGCGGTGCAGCTCGGGCGGCATGCGCGCGTCGTGGTAGGGCAGGCTCAGGCGCAGGGCGCTGACGCCGAAGCGCGCGATGAGCCGGGCGAGAGTGACGTGGGCGCCTGCATCCGCGTTCCATTGGGGGAGCACGACGACGGCGCGCCGGGCCGTTCCCCGTCCGGCCCCGCGCGACTGCGCGGCGGGGTAGTAGCGCGCCCGCGCGACGTTGTTCTCGGGGTGCGGCGTCTCGACCGCGCTGGGATACTCGAGCAGTCGACCGTCGAAGCGGAATCCCTCGGACGGAGGCGCCGCGAAGAACCGTTCGCTCTCGGCGGTGGCGGCCCTCGCCCAGGCCCGCAGCGCCTCGGCGGGCGACCCCGACCGCGGGGCATCGGGCAGCCACTCGAGCCCCCAGTCGAAGGGGCGGACCACGCGGTCCGTCGTCGCCGCCACGAGCCGGCGCTCCCAGGCGTGGAACAGGCGCGCGATCATCGCGGTCTCGGCGGCACGGGCGGGAATGCTACTATGGCCACCCGCACGAGGAGGATGCATCGGCGATGGGTGTGAAGGACATCGACGTGAGGCAGGCGCGCGAGCTGCAGGAGAACGAGGGCTATACGTACGTCGACGTCCGATCGGTGCCCGAGTTCGACGGCGGCCATCCCGCCGGCGCATGCAACGTGCCGCTCCTGCACCGCGACCCGGCGACCGGCCAGATGATGCCCAACCCGGAGTTCCTGGCCGTGATGCAGGCCAACTACGCCCCGGACGCCCGCCTGCTGATCGGTTGCCAGATGGGTGGCCGCTCCGCCCGCGCGGCCCAGATCCTGGCGTCGGCCGGCTTCACCGAAGTCTGCAACGTCATGGGCGGCTTCGGCGGCGCGTACGACCGCGCCACCGGGCAGGTGGTTCACCCCGGGTGGTCCGGCGCGGGCCTGCCGGTGGAGACCGCGGCGGCGCCCGCCGCCAGCTACGAGGAGCTCCGGGCAAACGCGGGCTCCTGACGGAGCCCGTTGGAAGTTCGCTCCGCGAACTCCTGCCGGCCATTGGCGGGGCCGGTTGGGACTTCGCTGCGCGAACTCCTGCGGACCTCGACGGGGCCGGTTGGGGACTTCGCTGCGCCAGCTTCTGCGGGCCTCGACGGGGGCGCCCCGGGCGGCTCAGCCGCGGATTACGTCCTCGTAGGCGGCGGCGAGGGCGAGGAGGGCGTCGGTGCCGTTCCGGCGGCCGACGAGTTGCAGGCCCGCCGGCAGGCCGCCCGCCAGGCCGCAGGGGACCGTGATCGCCGGGTGCCCCGTGAGGTCGAAGAGCTGCGTGAGCCGCAGCGTCAGGGGGCGGACGTCCACCGTGGTCCCGCCCACGGCGACCCGAGCGACCCCGAGGCGCGGCGGGACGATCGGCAGGACCGGGAGCAGCAGGGCGTCCGAGCGTTCGAGCGCCGCGTCGACCTCGCGCGTCAGCACCGCCCGGCCGCGTTGCGCCCGCACGTAGTCCTCGGCCAGCACGTAGCGTCCGAGCTGCAGCCGGAGGCGCACTTCCTGGCTCAACGAATCCCCGTGGCGCTCCAGCAGCGCCCGATGACAGGCGCTGGCCTCCGGGAGCTGCGTGTGCAGGTAGACCGGGCCGGCATCGGCGGCGTGCGGGATGTCGGCGTCCGCGATGTGGCAGCCGGCATCCGCGAGGCGCTCGACGGCCGACCGGAAGCTCTCCGCGACGGAGGGTTCGAGCAGGTCGAGGAAGTAGCGGCGCGGCACGCCGAGGCGCGGGCGCGCGGGGACCGGGGCCGGCGGCCCCCCGGCGTCGGCGCCGCGTCCCGCAGGCTCGCGCAGGGCGCGGTACACCAGCTCCGCATCGGGCACCGACCGCGCGATGGGGCCGACGTGGTCGAGCGACGGGGCGAGGGGCAGGACGCCGTCGGTGCGCACTTCGCCGAAGGCCGGCTTCAGGCCGACCACTCCGCAGGCCGACGCCGGGATGCGGATGGAGCCGCCCGTGTCGGTCCCGATGGACGCCAGCGCCATGGCGGTGGCGACGGAGATGGCCGACCCGCCGCTCGAGCCGCCGGCGGCCCGCCGCGGGTCGTGGGGATTGCGGGTGGGACCGAAGGCCGAGGCCTCGCCGGTCGTGCCGAACGCCAGCTCGTGCAGGTTGCACTTGCCGATGACGACGGCCCCGGCGGCGCGGAGGCGAGCCGTGACCGCGGCGTCGACCGCCGCGCGGTGCGCGGTGCGGGCCGCCGTCGCCGCGGTGGTGGGCGTTCCGGCGAGGTCGATGACATCCTTCAGGGAGACCGGGATGCCGTGCAGCGGCCCGCGGTCCTCCCCGCGGGCCAGCGCCCGATCCGCCGCGTCGGCCTCGGCGCGCGCGTCGTCCTCGCGGACGAGGACGAACGCGTTCAGGGCGCGGTCTCCTGCGATCGCGGCCAGGCACTGCTCCACGAGCGCGCTCGCGCTCACCTCGCGGCGACGCAGCGCCGCGGCGAGGCCGGCGATGGTGGTTGCGGGGGAGGCGGGCGGCGACGGGCGGCGGGAGACTCCGGCGTGTCCCGCGGCGGGCGTCGAGGCATCCGGTGCGGCGTGTCCGTCGTCCGGTCGCTGCGACCAGTCGGCGGCCCGCAGCGCGAGCGTCGCGCGCCGCAGCATCTCCAGCACCGGCTCGAGCGCCGGGTCGACCCGAGCGATCGCGTGCCGGCGCGCGTGGTCGAACCAGGCGTCGAGGTCCATGCGTTTGGGGCTCGTCGCGGCGCCCGTCAGGGCATCAGATCATTGCGTCGTCGTGGAACGGCTCGCCGCGGGCGAAGCGACCCGGATCGAACGCCCCGATGTCGAGCGTCGTCGAGGCGCCGGTCGTCAGCAGCTCCGCCATCGCGGCCCCGGTGGCGGGCGCCATCATGAGGCCGTGGCCGCTGAAGCCGTTGGCGAGCACGAAGCCCCCGAGCTCGGGGTGCTCTCCCAGCAGGGGGTTGTGATCGGGCGTCATCTCGTACAGCCCGGCCCAGGCCTCGACCAGCTCTGCCGCCTCGAACGCGGGCAGGCGGGCCACGAGCGGGGGGCGAACGACGTCCGTCCAGCGATCGGCGTCGGCGACGAAGTTCTCGCCCGGGGGCTCGTCGAGATTGGTGCACGCCACGACGATGCGATCCGCATCCTCGGGTGCCGACGGGTCGTCGTGGCGCCAGTGCACGCCGCCCGGATCCACGACGACGGGGAAGCGGTGCGGCCAGCGGTGCGGGAGCGCGCATCGGAAGAGGTGCTGCCGCACCGGCGTGACCGGCAGCTCGACGCCGGCGCGCGCCGCGAGCGTGGCCGCGAAGGGGCCGGCGGCGTTGACGACGGCCCGCGCTTCGATGACCCGGCCGTCGTCCAAGGTGACGCCGGTGACCTGCCCCCGTGCCGCGCCGACCCGCGTGACCTCGCCCGTGAGGTAGCCGGCCCCGGCCGCCGCGGCCGCGTGCCGGAAGCCGGCCAGCACCTCGCGGGGGTTCGCGTACCCGTCGTCCGGGCCGAAGAGGCCGAATTCGATGTCGTCCAGGTGGAGGTCGGGCACGAGTCCGCGGATGGCGCCGGCGTCGAGCCGCTCCACGCGCGCTCCGAGCTCCCGCTGCCGCTCGTAGCGGCGCTCGAAGCGGCGCGCGCCGGCCGCGTCGGCCAGGAACAGGTAGCCGCGCTGCCGGAACCAGGCCCGCGGGTGGTGCTCCGCCGTGCGCATGCGGGCGTCGAAGCCCTGGTAGAAGCGGATGCTGTGCTGGGCGAGCCGGATGTTCGCGGCGGAGCTGAACTGCTGTCGCACGCCCCCCATGGCGAGGAACGAGGACGCCCGGCGATAGCTGGGGTCGCGCTCGACGACCGCGACCTCGCCGCGGAAGCCCCGCTCGAGGAGGTGCCAGGCGATGCTCGACCCGACGACGCCGCCGCCGACGATGACCACCCGGTCCGCGGACATGTCCTGCTGGCGGCGACGGGTGCGGTCAGGCCGGCGGCGCCACGCCGCGCGGCGGCAGCAGCGGATCCGCGCCCTGCTCCAGATAGTGCTTCAGCGCGCCGAGGGATTCGGCCCAGCCGGTGGCCAGCAGGTCGTAGTACCGACCCCAGCGCGCATTGTCGAGCGGACCGCCCTGCCGCACGTGCAGCCTCGTCCCCGGGCCCGCGACCCGGCAGGTCACCTCCAGGCCCATCGGGCCGATCGGGTCGTCCTCGGGGGGCAGCCAGTACGCATCCGCGACGAAGAACTGGCGCCCGTCCCGGAACTCCATCACCGTGCCGTAGAAGACGCCGCCGAGCATGCCGAACACATCGTCCGCGAACGGCGACGAGCGCCACTCCACGGCGTAGATGCCCAGCGGCCGGGGAGTCGTCACCGCTCGCACCGTCCGCCACCAGATGGCGAGCGCCTCGGGATCGAAGAAGGCGGCGAGCACCTGCGTCGGCGCCGCGGTGATCGCGACCTCATGCTCGAACTGTCGACCGCGCGTCCTGGCCATCGCTGGGGCTGTCGAATCGCCGGAAGCCGCCATCCTATCACCGGGGGTGGCCCGGCGCAGAGCGCCAACGGAGTGCGTGCCGCGGCGCAAGCTCCTGGGGCGCTGGGGGCTGGGGCCGACCCGGAGCCTGCGACGGGTTGGCGGCGCTAGGAGTCTGCGCCGTAGAACGGCGCGGACTCCTAAGGATTGGGTTGGGCGCCGAGCGGAGCCGCAGGCGACGAACGGCGGGCTAGGGCGCGGGCGCCGGGTAGAGCAGGAAGGGGCGCCGGGTGGCCTCGAACCGCGAGACGTCGGCTTCCCAGCCGGCTGCGATGTCGACCGCCGGCCGATCGTCGTCGAGGTCGCGTCGGAGGGCGTCGGAACCGGCCAGGATGTCGATCGGCATCCGCTCGTGCTCGTACTCGTAGGGAGGCTCGCGCCACGCGAAGTGCTCGGGCGCGGCCCGGCGGCACTCCGCGACGAACGCGACGGCCGACAGCACGGGCCGGAACGAGCGGCGCTCGGTCACGTGCATCTGGCAGCCGCCGCACGTGCGGCCCGCGTGCTTCTGGAAGGTCGGCTCGAACGTCGCGGGCCGGAAGTGGACGCCGGGCAGGTCGAGCCCGTTCAGTCCGGCCGCGAGGCGGTCGGGATCGATGCCGGGTGCGCCGGCGATCTCGAACGGCCGGGTCGTGCCGCGGCCCTCGGACAGCGTCGTGCCCTCCAGCAGGACCATGCCGGGATAGACGATTGCGCTGTCGAGGGTGGGCAGGTTGGGCGACGGAATCACCCACGGGGCCTCCGCCTCGTCGTGGTGCGTCGCGCGCGTCCAGCCGTCGAGCGGCACCACCTCCAGGTCGGCGCCGATGCCGAAGTGGTCGTTGAAGAGCCGTGCCAGCTCGCCGATGGTGAGCCCGTGCCGCAGCGGGATCGCGAACTGCCCGACGAACGAGGCCCAGGCCGGATCGAGGACCGGCCCCTCGACCGCCTCGCCGCCGATGGGGTTCGGCCGGTCGCAGACCACGACCGGCAGTCCCACCCGGCGCGCCGCCCGCAGGCAGTTGGCCATGGTGTAGGCGTAGGTGTAGACGCGCGTGCCGACGTCCTGCAGGTCGATCACGAGGACATCGAGCCCGGCGAGCATGTCCGCCGTCGGCTCCCGCGTGTCGCTGTAGAGCGAGTGGACGGGGATTCCGAGCCGCGGATGCCTCGCGTGCCCGGTCTCGACCATGTTGTCCTGCACGTCGGCGTGGAAGCCGTGCTGCGGCCCGAAGAGCGCGGCCAGCGTCACGCCCGGCTGCTCCGCGATCCGGTCGGCGACGTGGCGGAACGCGTGGTCCACCGACGCGGGATTGGCGACCAGGCCGACCCGCGCACCCGCGAGCGCGCCGGAGGCGAGCAGCCGTTCGGAGCCCAGCGTCACCGGCATGCGCGATCAGCCCCCCGCGGATTCCCGGGCTCGGTCGGCTCCGCCGTGCGCCGTCGGCGCGCCCTGGCTCGTCGGGGCGGCGGCGTCCGGCAGCCCGAAGAAGAGCGTGAGCCAGCCGTTCAGGTCCTCGTACGCGACTGCCTTGCCGGTCGAATGGAGGTAGGCGCGCATGTTGGCCGAGAAGCCGGCGCCGTCGAAGACGACGATGCCGGGGATGGGCCACGCGGCGATGTCCTGGATGGTCGCCGGGATCTTCTCCTCCGCCGACCCGCCGGTGCCCTGGAACTTGCACTCGATGCCGAGGCTGCGCTCGGAGTCGGGGTGGCGCAGCACCAGGTCGATGCGGCGCTCGGCTCCCCAGAGCCTCCGGGCCACCCGGACCTGCGTTCTCGCCCGCAGCCCGAGGCCGCGCGCCAGGGTCTCCACCGCCCGCTCCAGCTCGGCGCCGCTCGTGATCGTCGTCCGACCGGAGGGAGCGCCGCCTCCACTGCGCTTCTCCGGGAACATCGTCGCCGGATCCTCGAGCTTCATGTCGGACTCTCTGCGTCTGGGCGACAGGACCGCGTTCCCATCGCCCGCGCTCACGCGCGCTCGGGAGCGACGTTGGTGATCACGTACTCCTCGATCGGCCCCCGGCGTGCCGCTTTGGAGTTGATCGCCCGGCGCGCGGCAACCCGGTGGGCTCGAACGCCGGCCCCCTCCGCCTCCGCGTTGCCGTCGTAGAGGTCGCGGATCTCGGGTGCGGTGGAGTTGCTCAGGACGACGTGGCAGTGGCGCTCCGCCAGCTCGATGACGACCCGCTGGAGGTGCTGCTGGTCGCCGGCGTCGAACCGATCGGCCGTGTACGACGTGAACGACGCGGTGGAGCTCAGCGGGGCGTAGGGCGGGTCGAGGTAGACGAAGTCGCCGGGCTGCGCGACGTCGAGCACCGCGTCGTACTTCGCGTAGTCCACCTTCGCCGCGAGCGTCGACAGCGCCTCCGACGCTCGCCGGAGGTTGTGCTCGTCGCAGATCCGGGGATTCCGGTACCGTCCGCGCGGCACGTTGAACAGTCCGCTGGAGTTCACCCGAAAGAGGCCGTTGAAGCCGGTCCGGTTCAGATAGATGAGCATCGCGGCCAGCGTCGCCGTATACCGCTCGGCCTGAGCCCGGCCGTCGTCGAGAATCCCGCCTCTTGCCCCGTTGAACCGTTCCCGAACGCCGTAGTAGTGCTCCTCCGGCGCGTCGACGCGTTCGGCCGCCAGCTCCTGCAGGTGGTCGATGACGGCCTCGCGATTGTCGCGAAGCTGCCGCCAGCAACCGACGAGGTCCGGGTTGACGTCGGTGAGCCGGACTCGGCGCCGGCGGACGGCGCGACGACCGACCAGGTCGAAGAAGACGGCGCCGCTGCCGACGAACGGCTCGTGGTAGGTCTCGAACCGCGGGGGATAGAACCGCCGCAGCTCGGGCAGAAGCTGCCGCTTTCCGCCCGCCCACTTCAGGAACGGACGAGCCGGCCGGTCGCCGGGCCGCCTGCCGCTCTCCGTCGCGTGGCTTCCGGAGGGGGTCACGCCGTGTCCGGGCGCGGTGTCGCCGCCGGCTCGCTGCGGGGCCGAGTCCATCGGAGTCGCGCGGGGGGAACGGCCGGATCGTAGCACGCGGAGCGCGTCGTCCCGGCCGCGCCGGCGTTCGACTCCGGCCGCGCCTCCGGCGCGCCCCGTGCGGCATGCCCCGACCTGGCGCGCCCTGACGGGCGCGTGGGAATCTGCGCGGGCGCGGCGTGCCGCATCGCCGCTCTGCGGCGCAGACTCCCCGGGGAACGGGTTGCGCGTGACCGCCGGTCGCCTCCTCGCACCGCGCGCCGAACGGTTACGATCTGCGGATGCCCACGATCGAAGCACCGCGCCCGGCCGCACCCGACGCCGAGTTGCACCAGGATCTCCGCAACGCGGTGGCGGAGCTCTGCCGGCGGTTCCCCGACAGCTACTGGCGCGACCTCGACCGGGAGGAGGCCTATCCGCAGGAGTTCGTCCGGACCCTGACCGACGCCGGCTACCTCGCCGCGCTCATTCCGGAAGAGTACGGGGGCTCCGGGCTCGGGATCATGGAGGCCTCGATCATCCTGGAGGAGGTCAACCGCTCGGGGGGCAACTCGGCCGCCTGCCACGCGCAGATGTACATCATGGGCACGCTGCTGCGGCACGGCTCCGAGGCGCAGAAGCGCGAGTACCTGCCGAAGATCGCGAGCGGCGAGCTGCGGCTGCAGGCGTTCGGCGTCACGGAGCCGACCACCGGGACCGACACCACGCAGCTCAAGACGATGGCGGTGCGCGACGGCGACCGCTACATCGTCAACGGCCAGAAGGTCTGGATCTCGCGCGCCGAGCACTCGGACCTGATGCTGCTCATCGCGCGCACGACGCCCCTCGAGGAGGTGAAGAAGAAGACGGAAGGGCTGTCCGTCTTCCTCGTCGACCTGCGGACGGCGGTGGGGAACGGGGTGACGATCCGGCCGCTCCGCGCGATGATGAACCACGCGACCACCGAGGTCTTCTTCGACAACCTGTCGGTGCCGGCCGAGAACCGCGTGGGCGAGGAGGGGCGCGGCTTCCGCTACCTCATCGACGGCCTGAACGCCGAGCGGATCCTGATCGCGGCCGAGTGCGTCGGCGACGGCCGCTGGTTCGTGGAGCGCGCGGTCGGCTACGCCAACGAGCGCATCGTCTTCAACCGCCCGATCGGCAAGAACCAGGGCGTGCAGTTCCCGATCGCCCGCGCCCACGTGAACGTGGAGGCGGCCGACCTGATGCGGATGCGCGCGGCCGAGCTGTTCGATGCCGGCCGCCCGTGCGGGGCCGAGGCGAACATGGCGAAGCTGCTCGCGGCGGACGCGTCGTGGGAGGCGGCCAACGTGGCGCTCCAGACCCACGGCGGCTTCGGCTTCGCCGAGGACTACGACGTCGAGCGCAAGTTCCGCGAGACGCGCCTCTACCAGGTGGCGCCGATCTCGACGAACCTCATCCTCTCCTACATCGCCGAGCACGTGCTCGGCCTGCCGCGTTCGTTCTGATGGCCGCCCTGATGGCCGCCCCCCTCGACGGGGTGACCGTCGTCGCCCTGGAGCAGGCGGTCGCGGCGCCGTTCGCCACTCGGCAGCTCGCCGACCTCGGGGCGCGGGTGGTCAAGGTGGAGCGCCCCGGCGTCGGCGACTTCGCCCGCGGCTACGACGCCACGGTCCAGGGCCTCTCGAGCCATTTCGTCTGGCTGAACCGCTCGAAGGAGTCGCTGACCCTCGACCTCAAGCGGCCCGAGGCGCGCGAGGTGGTGGGCCGCCTGATCGACCGCGCGGACGTCTTCGTGCAGAACCTGGCGCCCGGCGCCGCCGACCGGCTGGGCCTCGACGCCGGGACGCTGCGCGGCCGGCGGCCGCGCCTCGTCGTCTGCAACGTCTCCGGCTACGGCGCCACCGGGCCCTACCGCGACAAGAAGGCCTACGACCTGCTGGTGCAGGCCGAGGCGGGCCTGGTGTCGATCACGGGAACGCCCGACCAGGTGGTGAAGTCGTCGATCTCGGTCGCCGACATTGCGGCCGGCATGTACGCCTACTCGGGGGTGCTGACCGCGCTGTTCCGCCGCGAGCGGACCGGCGAGGGGGCCACCATCGAGGTCTCGATGCTCGAGGCGCTCGGCGAGTGGATGGGCTTCCCGCTCTACTACACGATGTACGGCGGCTCGCCTCCGCCCCGGAGCGGCGCCCGGCACGCGGCCATCGCCCCTTACGGCCCGTTCGCGGGCGCCGACGGCGAGACGGTCTTCCTGGGCCTCCAGAACGAGCGCGAGTGGGTCCGCTTCTGTGCCGAGGTGCTCGAGCGTCCGGAGTTCGCGACCGACCCGCGCTTCGACGCCAACGCCCGGCGCGTGGCCAACCGCGATGCGCTGGAGGCCGCGATCCGCGACGTCTTCGCCAACCTGAGCGCGGAGGAGATCGTGGCCCGGCTCGACGCCGCGCAGATCGCCAACGGCCGCATGAACTCGGTCGCGCAGCTCGCGGACCACCCGCAGCTTCGGGCCCGCGACCGCTGGTGTGAAGTGCCGTCGAGCGCCGGGCCGCTGCGGGCCACGCTGCCGCCGGCCACCCTCGACGGCGCCGAGCCGCGCATGGACGCCATCCCCCAGGTCGGCGAGCACAGCGAGGCCATCCTGGCCGAGCTCGGCTATGCGGCGGGGACCGTCGCGGCGTGGCGTCGCGCGGGGATTGTCTGACCGGCCCGCGCTGGAGCTCGACGGGTACGTCGTGGCGTCCGGCGATCTCCCTCGCGGTCGAAGGTCACGTTCTTGCCAGCGTTCGTCCGCCACCACGCGGGAACTCTCGCTGGCACCGGCTCCGGTGGGCCACCGACGCGGGCGGGTGTCGCTACAATCGATCCGTGGGTTCGAGGCATGCCGACTGGTTCCGACAGGCGGAAGCCGACCTGCGGATGGCTGGCCAGGCCCGCGACGGCGCTGCGCACGACTGGGCCTGCTTCGCCGCCCAGCAGGCTGCCGAGAAAGCGCTCAAGGCAGTCCTCATGAGTCGGGGCGAAGACGCCTGGGGCCACACGGTGACGGCGCTACTGGGCGTCGTTGCGCCGGACGGAGCGGCCGCCGAGGACTTGGTCGTGTGCGCCAAGACGCTCGACAAGCACTACATCCCGACGCGGTACCCCAACGGGCTCGATGCGGGAGCGCCGACCGACTTCTACACCCGGAAGGACTCCGACGATGCCATCGCCTGCGCGGAGCGGCTCATCGGCTTCGCTCGTGGTCAAGTCGAACAACGAAGCGGCGGTTGAGCGCGCGGTGCTCGCCTGGGCGCGGAGCGTCGGCGACCGGCACCCGGAAGTGCGCCGCATCCTCTGGTTCGGGTCCCGCGTCACCGGGATTCCGGCGCCGGGCAGCGACGTCGACCTGTGCCTGGTGCTGGCGCAGTCCGACAAGCCGTTTCGCGAGCGGATCGGCGACTACCTGCCGTTCGGGTTCCCGGTGGGCCTGGATCTGTTTCCCTACACGCAGGCCGAGCTCGAACGCTTGCGGCGCGAGCACCCCTCCTGGCACCGGGCGATGACGTCGGGGGTCGACCTGTTGACGCTCCCTGACGGTGCGCGAGAATCGACGCCGATCCGGCGTCGCCGGCCGGGAGTGGCGGGCGGCTCGACCTCGACAATGCGGTGACCGTGCGATCGCGAATCTCGAGTCGGATCAGATCAGCGACTACCTCCTCCCGAGGACGACGAAACGATGCTCCGGCCTGACTCTTCCCCACTCGATCCCGGCGGGCCTGCATCCGTGACGACCGGATCGGGGCCTCTACGGCGCGCCGGCGGGCAGCTCCTCGGCGCGCGAAAGGTCCAGGAGGACGGGTACGGCTTCATCGACGGGACCACGCTCGACCCTGCCGGCCGGCACCCGGTGGTGATCGTGGCGGACGGGATGGGCGGCCACGTCGGCGGCGAGATGGCGAGCAGACTGGCGGTGCGTGCGTTCATCGAGGCGTACGGCCCCGACGGCGCCCCCGCCGGTCGGCTGCGCGCCGCGCTCGACGCCGCCAACCGGGCCATCGACGACGCCGTCAGCAAGAACCTCTCGCTCGACGGCATGGGCGCCACGCTGGTGGCGGCGGCGGCGACCACGGACGGACTCGAGTGGATCAGCGTCGGCGATTCTCCGCTGTACCTCTATCGTGGCGGGCGCCTGAAGCGCCTCAACGAAGATCACTCCATGGCGCCGATCATCGAAGCCCTGCGCGAGAGCGATCCGGCGGCGGCCAGCGGGCTGAACCCGAACGAGCTCCGCTCCGCCCTGGTCGGATTCGCAATCAGGAAAGTGGACGCGTCGCCGATGCCCGAGCTGCTGCTGCCGGGCGATCTGATCGTCGCCGCGACCGACGGCCTGAACACGCTGAACGTCGAGGAAACCGCTTCGATCATCTCGGACCGCTGCGGCGACGGGCCGCAAGCGGTGACGGACGCGCTCCTGGCCGCGGTCGCCGCCCGCGCCGTTCCGACGCAGGACAACGCGACGGTGGCGATAATCGATATGCCCGACGGACCCTCATGAACGAGTGCCGTTGGGCCCCGACGTCACGTGGCGAGTCGGGTGCCGGGCGGAACGGGAGGGTCGCGAGCTCCAGCTCGACGACATCTTCTCGTCCTGAGGGTGAGCGCCGTACCGGTCCCGCGCCACGAGACCAAGGGAGACCGGTCGATGCCTGCCCACGATCGGGCGGGAACGGTACGAATGCTCCCGCCGGGCCGGCAACGCCGGCGCCGGGCCGGGGCGCGAGCTGTGCTGACTCCGGGAGTCAGGGAAGCAGATCGTCGACTGCGATCGGTGTGTCGGGGCGAGCCAGCGGCGCGACCTTGTCCCCGGATGCATGGTTGGTGACGCTCCGGTAGACGTCTCCAGCCGGATCGCGGTAGACCTCGAGACGGTGCTCGGGGAGGGCGAGGATCCAGTACTCGGGAATCCCGGAGCGCGCGTACAGGCGCCGCTTGACCGTCCGGTCGTACCGCAGTGATTCGTTCGAGACCTCGACGACCAGCACCGCCGACGTGGGATGGCCCCTGTCGTAGTCGCGGATCGCGCCCGTCACGACGGCCACGTCCGGTTCGGGTTCCGAGTAGTCGTCGGCCGCCAGCGGGTGCTGTATCCGCACGTAGAAGCCGGGGCCGAAGACCCGCCGCAGGCAGTCGGCGACGAGGTCCACGCCGACCGTGTGGCTGACTCCCTCGGGTGTCATGGCGCTCAGCTCTCCGTCGACGAGTTCCAGCCTGGCGTCGGGCTCGAACGCGCCGGCCTCCACGGCACGGTCGTACTCGACCCGGCTCAGGCGGTAGTGGCGGACGGAGACCTCGGACCCGGCGGCCCTCATGACGGCTCCTCCATCGTAGCGCGGAACCGTCACCGTGGGCCCCCGCTTGGCGCCGCTCCCCGTCGCGGTTCCGTCGCCGGCCGTCCAGCCGAGGCGCCTCGACGGCGTGGTTGAACTCGACGCATCAGGCTTGTCATGGACCGAATCGGCGACTTGTCCCGAGTGCCTTCAGCTTCAGCAGCGGGTAGTCCTCGTAGCGCGGCGTCAGAGTCCGCATCGTGCAGTCCGCGATCAGGTCGAGTCTTTCGAGCACGACCTGGCCGATGAGGACCTCGCTCAGCGGGGGTCCAACGACGCACTCCATCGTCATCGAGCGGTTGCCGATCTGCACCCCCACCGGGCCTGCTAGGGGGCGTTCCTCGCGGCGTTCGTCTACGTAGGTGACGAACGCGGTTCCCTGCGTCTCGAGCCCCAGGCGCTCGACCAGGTTCTGCGGGAGCACGAGCGTTACGGCGCCCGTGTCGACGATGCCGTCGACGGTCGCGCGTCGGATGTCGGCCTCGGCGCGGTCGCCGCGGCGGAAGTACTCGCGGTCCCCTGCGTTCTCCAGAATGACGTCAGCGTGAATCTCTCCCATCAGCGGCTCGATCCTACTACCCCCGCCCACCTGCTACCGTCGCGCGCCGAGCGGCGTGAACTGCGGGAGCTGTTGTCTGCCCCCTGCGACGTGGTTCTGTCCGACACCGACGTCGTGCAGCCGGACCTGCTGTTCATCTCCCGCGAACGCAGACATCTGCTGAGCGGCGGCGAGAACGTGCGGGGTGCGCCCGGCCTCATGATCGAGATCCTGTCTCCGACGACCGCGGACAGGGACCGGGGGGGCAAGCGGGAACTCTACGGCAGGTACGGCGTGACCGAGTACAGGCTGGTCGATCCGACAGCCGAGACCGTCTCGATCCATTGCCAGCGCGGGCGTGCCGGCACCCACCCTCACCTTCGGCCGCGAACAGACGCTTCGCTCGCCGCTGCTCGCCGGCCTCGAGCTCCAGTTCGACTACATCTTCCCATCCTGAGGGGAGCGCCGCACCGGCACCCGCGCCACGAGACCAAGGGAGACCGGTCGATGCCTGCCCACGATCGGGCGGGAACGGTACGAATGCTCGCGCCGGGCCGGCAACGCCGGCACCGGGCCGGGGCGCGTCCCCTCGCGCGGGCACGTGCGTGGTATGGTGCCCGGACGGTCGGCAATCGAGGAGACTGGTCCCATGGGGGAGATCGTCGCCCAGGTAGCGTTGGAGAATCCCGGCGACCGCGCCGTCGTCGAGCGCGGCTACGGCCAGGAGTCCGACGTCCGCCACTCGACCGTAGATGCCGTCGTTGACACGGGCGCGGTCATGCTCGTGCTTCCGCAGAACGTCGTCGAGCGCCTGGGCCTGGAGACGCAACGCACGGTCGTCGTGACGTACGCGGACGAGCGGCGGGAGGAACGACCGCTCGCGGGCCCGGTGACCGTTCAGATCGGCAACCGATCCATGAGCACGGATTGCGTCGTCGGTCCCCCCCTGAGCGAACCCCTGATCGGCCAGATCGTGCTCGAAGCCCTCGATCTGATCGCCGACTGTGCGAACCGCACCCTCACGCCGCGGTTCCCTGACTATCCGCTGCTGAAGCTGAAGTAGGACGGAATGGAACGGCCGGACGTCGATCCGTACGAAGTCCTCGGCCTCGAGCCGGGAGCGACGTACGACGAGATCCGGGCGGCGCACCGCCGCTTGGCGTTGAAGCACCATCCCGACAAGAACCCCGGAGACAAGACTGCCGAGTGGATCTTCAAGGCGGTTCAGAAGGCGTACGAGACGCTGCGCCGGGAGCAGGCTGAACGGGAAGAGCGCAGCGAGCGGGAGCGTCGAGAGCGGGCTGAACGGGCTCGCCGGGAGCAGGAGCAAGCGGAGCGAGATGAGCGCGAGCGCCGGGAGCGGGAGCAGGCGGCACGGGAACGGGCGGAACGTGAGCGTCGAGAACGGGCTGAGCGAGTGCGCCGGGAGCAAGAGCAGGCCGAACGACGAGAACGAGAACGCTGGGAGCAGGAGCAAGCCCAGGCGGCGCGGGACCGCTGGGAACGTGGCCAGCAGGAGCAGGCCGAGCGGGCTGGTCGGGAGCAGGCTGCGCGGGAACAGGACCGCTGGGAGCAGGAGCAAGCCCAAGCGGCGCGGGACCGCTGGGAACGTGGCCAGCAGGAGCAGGCCGAGCGGGCTCGTCGGGCGGAGGAAGAGGCCGAGCGACGAGAGCGCGAACGAGGCACATCAGGGTGGTGGCCTGTCTTGGTCCGCGCGTATGTGGTGATCGCAGTCGTCGGCGTGGCGCTCGCTGCGTACTTTATCGGGCGAGACGTAGTTCGCGGTCCCGCTGTGCGGTGGAGCGGGGAGGAACCTGCCTCTGAGGCCACAGAGCCGGATCGCGATCGCCTCCAAGCGAACGCATCCATGTACTATGAGCGCGGCCGCCTCGCGCTGGAGGCGGAGGACTTCACAACCGCAGCCGACCTGTTCCGCCGCGGGCTCGCACTCCACCCGGGCAACCCGGCACTGCGGCATGCGCTCGGCATTTCCCTCTACTGGATGGGCGATACCGATGCGGCCGTCGCCGAGTTTGAGGAGACCCTTCGCCGGACCCCGCGACATGCCCTTGCCCATCTCAGCCTTGGCATCCTGCGCGCCCAGCAGCGACGCTATCGTGACGCGCTAACCCACTTCGCCGCCGCGGCGGTTGTTGACCCCAGTCGGGTCGAGTCGCACGTCGGACAGGCCGAGATGCTCCGCAACCTGGGGGACTTGGAGGCGTCCGTGCCTCACTGGCGACGCGCGGTGAGTCTCGACCCTTCCGACGCGGCTTCCTGGTTCGAGGGCGCTGCCGCGCTTGTCCGCCTCGAGCGCCACGATGAAGCGCGCGCGTGGCTCGCCGGAGCGCTCGAGCGGCACCCGGAGCACGTCCAGCTCCGCGAGCTGGCAGATGCGCTCAACGAGCGACCACACCAACGCCAAGTCCAAGAACTGGGACGTCGAGGCGCGCGGTCGTCGTTGCAGCCGTCAGCGCGCGTGCGGAGCGAGGGGCGCGAGGTTGAGGTGGTAGGTTGGCGCCAGAACCAACGACGAGGTCTGCCGTCCAGAGCCGCCGAATCAGCCGCCGGTGCCGCGGTTCCCGAGCCGGTCCGCGTCGGCGGCAACATCAGCCCGCCGACCAAGACGCGCGACGTATCGCCCGTGTATCCCGAGGTGGCCCGCGCGGCGCGGGTCGAGGGCGTCGTGATACTCGAGGCGACCATTGGACTGACCGGGACGGTGACCGATGTCAACGTGCTGCGCTCGGTGCGGTTGCTCGACGAGGCGGCCGTTGCCGCCGTGCGCCAGTGGCAGTACACGCCGACTCTGCTGAACGGCGTGCCGGTTCCCGTGATCATGACGGTGACGGTGAACTTCTCGTTACGGTGAGCGAGGTAGGACTCGCCAGAGTAAGTGCCAGAGGCGGCACGGTGGCGCCCCACGGATGCGGGAGTCACGCATGGAATGGACCGACGTGAAGGCTCGGGTGCGGTGCGCCTTCAACGCGTTGGAGCACCAAGATCTCCACCTGCTTGAGAACGACGCCCACGAGCGCACGATCTGCGCTCGCTTGGCCGACCACCTGCGATCCGTCTTCCCCGGGTACCACGTGGACGTCGAATACAACCGGCACTGCATGGACCCCAAGACGATCGAGGTGAATCCTGAAAGGGACGAACAGTTCGTCTACCCCGATGTGATCGTGCACCACCGGGGGAACGACGACAGTAATCTCCTCGTCATGGAGTTGAAGAAGTCCACGAACCCCGAGTCACGAGATCCCGACCGGAGGAAGCTGAACCACCTCGTAGAGCAGTATGGGTACAAGTTCGCAGTGCTGGTTGACCTTCCGATCGGTGGAGACCTGATTACCACGCCGCGCCCGTGGCCCGTTTGCCGCATCCACCCGAGCAGCCCGCGGGCGACCTGAGCACCAGATCCACGTGGCGGCCGATCGGGCGGCCTCCCCGTCGTCATGTGGCTTCGAGGCGACCGGGCCGTCGCGCGCGCCCCTTCCACGGTGGACCGACTGATCGCAACCGGTAGCCGGTGACCCGTGCCGGGAGGTTGTGGCTGTTCTACAATTCCCCGGTTCCGGCGTCCGCGAGCGGCTCGCGCGGGCGCGAGCCCGAAGGGAGCACGCATGGCGGTGAAGGAAGGCTGGACCGGGCGGGTATACGAGGACTTCGAGGTCGGCGACGTCTACCGGCATCCGCTGGGGCGGACGGTGCTGGCCGCCGACAACGTCTGGTTCACGCTGCTGTCGCAGAACGTCAACAAGATCCACTTCGATTCCGCGTACGCGGCGAAGACGGAGTTCGGGAAGCCGCTGGTCGACTCCACGTTCACCCTGGCTCTGGTGACCGGCCAGTCGACGATGGATCTCTCGGTCAACGTCATGGCCAACCTCGGGTGGGACGAGGTGCGGCTGCCGGCCCCGGTCTTCGAGGGAGACACGATCTACTCGGAGAGCGAGGTGCTGGAGACCCGCGAGTCGAAGTCCCGGCCGAACGTCGGCATCGTCACGGTGCGGACGCGCGGCTTCAACCAGGACGGCACCGTCGTGATCACCTACCGGCGGACGTTCATGGTCTACAAGCGGGGTCACGTGCCGGAGTACGCAAGTGCCCGGCCCCGGCCGGAGGCAAGCGCATGACCAGCCGGCAGGGTCGCCCTTCGCGCGCGCGAGTCCGGCCCGCGGTCCCTCCGCTGCTGGTGGCCGGCCTCGCCGCGGCGGCCGGCGCCTGCGGTCCGCCGCCCGTCATGGTCGAGGGCGACCTGGCGTTCGTCAACGTCAACGTCGTGCCGATGGACAGCGAGCGGGTGATGGAAGGCCAGACGGTGGTCATCGACGAGGGACGCATCCGGTCGATCGACAACGCCGAGCACGTGGAGCCGGCCGAGGGCGTCGAGATCGTCGAGGCCGACGGGCACTACCTGGTGCCGGGGCTGACCGAGATGCATGGCCACCTCCCGAATCCCCGCATGAGCGACCAGGACATCGGCAACCTGCTGTTCCTGTACGTCGCGAACGGCGTGACCACGGTGCGCGGCATGCAGGGGGATCCCTCGCAGTTCGGGCTGCGGAGCTCCATCGAGCGGGGGCTCCTGCTCGGCCCGCAGCTCTACCTGGCCAGCGTGTCGATGAGCGGGCGCAGCGTCACGACGCCGGAGGAGGCGTCACGGCTCGCGCGCGGCTACCAGGTGGAGGGCTACGACCTCATCAAGACCCACGAGGGGCTCGCCGCGGACGTCTACGAGGCGCTGGTAGCCAGCGCCTCCGAGGCCGGCATCCCCTTCGGCGGCCACGTTCCCGACTCGGTCGGGCTGCTGGACGCGCTCGCCGCCGGCCAGGATTCGATCGATCACCTCGACAACTACGTCGAGGCCCTCGTTCCCGAGGACGCCCGGGACGACGACGGCGGAGGGCTGCTGGCGGCCGGTGCCCTCGTCGACCGGGTCGACGAGGGGCGGATTCCGGAGCTGGTCCGGGCCACCGTGGATGCCGGCGCGTGGGTCGTGCCGACGATGGTGCTCTGGGAGACGGCGTTCTTCGGCGACCGCTCCTCCGCCGACATCCGCGCGGAGCGGCCCGAGGTGCGCTACATGCCGCCGGAGACGGTCGAGCGCTGGAGCGAGGCCGTCGACTCGCGGCTCGAGGGCAGCGACCCCGAGGAGAACCGCCGGGTGGCGGCGCTCCGGCGCCGCATCCTGGCCGCCCTCCAGGATGGCGGGGCGCGGATCGCGCTCGGGACCGACTCGCCGCAGATCTTCTCCGTGCCCGGCTTCGCGATGCACCACGAGATGGAACTCTACGTCGACGTCGGCATGACACCGTACGAGGTGCTGGAGATCGGCACGCGCCGGCCGGCCGAGTACTTCGACGCCGCCGGCGAGTTCGGCACGGTGGCGGTGGACCGGCGCGCCGACCTGATCCTGCTGGCGGCGAACCCGCTCGACGACATCGCCAACCTGCGGCAGCGGGCCGGCGTCGTGGTGGGCGGACGGTGGCTGCCGGAGTCGGAGATTCAGAGCCGCCTGACGGAGATCGCGCGCTTCTACGGCAACGACTAGCAGGTGGCTCCCTCAGGCGACGGATGGCGGGGTAGGAGTCGGCCGCCGCAGCACGGCGCGGCTTCCTGAGGGAGCGGCCCGGGAGAGGGAGGACGGTCACGATGATCGCTTCAGCAACCCTGACCGAAGCGACGGCGACGGCAGCACCGGCCGCCGGCCGGCTGGGCGCCTTCGCGGCGACCGCCGACGTGCCGGACGCGGCCCGGGCCGCCGCCCGCGCGGCGGTGCAGGACACGATCGGCGTCGCGCTGGCGGGGGCCGGCGAGCCGGCAGCGCGAATCGTGCAGCGCGTGCTGGCCGCCGACGGCGGCCCCGGGCCCTGCACCGTTCTTGGCGCCGCCTCCGGCGGCCCGTCCGCGGCGGCGCTCGCCAACGGTACCGCCGCTCACGCACTCGACTTCGACGACATGTGCTGGGTGACGCTGGCCCATCCGAGCGCCCCGCTCGTCGCGGCGTCGCTCGCGGCCGGCGAGGCGGCCGACGCATCCGGCCGCACCCTGCTGGACGCCTACGTCGTCGGTTTCGAGGTCGAGGCGGCGCTCGGCACCGTCATGAACCCGACGCACTACGAGCGCGGCTGGCACGGCACGGCGACGCTGGGGACCATCGGCGCCGCCGCCGCGGCGTCTCGCGTCCTGGGTCTCGATGCCGAGGCGACCGCCCGTTCGCTCTCGATCGCCGCGTCGGAAGCGTCCGGCCTCAAGGAGAACTTCGGGACGATGGTCAAGCCGCTCCAGGGCGGCCTGGCGGCCCGCAACGGCGTGCTGGCGGCGCTCCTCGCGCGGGATGCGTTCACGGCGTCGCCGCGCGCCATCGACGGGCCGCAGGGATTCCTGGTGGCGATGCAGAGCGCCGGCCGCGATCTCTCGGCCGCCGTCGACCGGCTGGGGCAGCGGTGGGAGATCGTCGAGGGCGGCATCACGGTGAAGCTCTACCCGTCGTGCGCGGCGACCCACCCGACCATCGACACGCTGCTCGATCTGCGGCGCGAGGCCGGGATCGACCCCGCGACGGTCGAGGCCGTGGAGATCGGCGTCGATCCGGTGGTGCCGACGGTGCTCATCCACGACCGGCCCGCGACAGGGCTCGAAGGCAAGTTCAGCCTCCACTACTGTGCGGCGGCGGCGCTGGCCTTCGGTCGGGTCGGGATCGAGACCTTCGAGCCCGACGCGATGCGCGACCCCGCCGTCGCGAGGCTCGTGCCGCGGGTCACGATGCGCGCGGACGACCGGCTCGGCCGGGAGGTGCCGCCGCTGACCGAGGCGCGCGTGACGGTGCGCCTGGCGGACGGCCGGACGCTGGAGCGCTCCGTGCGGGGCGCCCGCGGCTATCCCGAGCGCCCGGCCTCGCCGGCCGAGCTCGACGGGAAGTTCCTGGCGTGCGCGCGGCGCGTCGTCGCTCCCGAGGCGGCCGCCGGAGCGCTCGACTTCCTGCGGACTCTGGAGGCCGCCCCGTCCGTGCGCGGGCTCGCCCCGCGGCTGGCGCCGGGCGCGGCGGCCGCGCAGCCGGTCTGAGGCGCCGCGCATGGCCGCCCCGTTTCGTGTCCGGCGCAGCCTGCTCTTCGTCCCCGCGGTGAGGCCCGACCGCTATCCCAAGGCGCTCGCCACGGGTGCCGACGCGGTCTGCATCGACCTCGAGGACGGCGTCTCCTTCGGGGCGAAGGACGAGGCGCGCGACAAGGCGCTGGCGCTGTTCGCCTCCCGCGCGCCGGTCCGGGCCGAGGTCAGCCTGCGGATCAACGACCCGAAGACCGAGCTCGGCCAGCGCGACCTCGAAGCGGTACGGCAGTCCGGCATCCGGCCCGACGCGCTGATGCTGCCGAAGTGCGACGGACCGGACGAGATTCGCGAGGTGGCGGCGGCGCTCTCCGGCGGGCTGCCGGACCTGCCGCTCATCGTGATGCTGGAGACCGCTCGCGGGGTCGCCGCGGCGGAGGCGATCGCGACCGCCGCGCCGACCGTCTCCGCCGTCTTCTTCGGGGCGATCGACTTCGCGGCCGACGTGGGCTGCGAGGTCGCCTGGGATGCCGCGCTCTACGCCCGCTCGCGGGCGATCGTCGCCGCCGCGGTCGCGCGGGTCGGCGCGCTCGACTCCCCCTACATGGATGTCCCGGCGCTCGACGCCCTGGCCAAGGAGAGCCGCCGCACGCGCGCCCTCGGCTTCACCGGCAAGGCCGCCATCCACCCCACGCAAGTCCCCGTCATTCAGGCCGCGTTCTCCCCGCCGGCCGACGAGGTCGCCTGGGCGCGCCGCATCGTCGAGGCCTACGAGCGGAACGAGGGGGGCGTGCTGCTCGTCGACGGCAAGCTGATCGAGCGTCCCGTCATCGCCTCCGCCCAGCGCACCCTGGCGATGGCGGCCGCGGTCGAGCCGGGCGACGGATCCGGCGCGTGACCCCTCCCGGGGCGAGGCCCTCGACCGAGAGGTCCACGTCGCGGAAGCGCGTCGCGACGAAACGGATCCCACGCGTGACCCGCCGCCGCCGCGCCTTCAGAGCAGAAGCGGACTCGTCTGCCGATCGGCAACGTCGGTCAGAAGGTGGCGTGCGATCTCGACGCTCCAGGGTTCGGACACGCTTCCCCGGTCGATGTCGGCGGCGAGATCCTCCGCGCTGACGAAAGTGCCACTGAGGGACGTGCCGCGCCGTTCGAAGAACTCGGTCGCGCTCAGGGCGACCGCGACGTCGTCCGTCTGCGCGTGCCATTCGAAGACGATGGCCACGTGGAGCCGCGTCCTGCCGCCGTTCTTCGAACGGACTCCGCCTCGAATCCACACCGCGCCCAGGAGCTGGAGTTCTCCCGCTTCGACGCTGAGTCGGAGTTCTTCCTGAAGCTCGCGCACCGCGCATCGCCGGATCGAGCCCTGATCGCCGTTGTCCTCCCTGCGGACGTGACCGCCGGCCCATATCACGACCTTCTCGTGGAGGGGGTTGTCGGGCCGGCGCTCGCGCCGCCGCAGTCGAAGAACACTGCCGCTCCGATTACGGACCACGACGACGGGGAGCGCCTGGACCAGGGCGGAGTCGGACTCGACGTCGTCGCGGCTGGCGAACTCCCCCTTCGAGGCGAACATCGCCATCAGGCGCTCGGCCTGTCCGCGGTCGATGCAGGTCCTGTCCCGGAACAGGGCCGCAGCTTCCTCCACGGGCAGTCGCAGGATGTGCTCGTCGAGTTGCTCCTCGATCAAGTCGAGCACGACGCAAGCAACGCGCTCCGCCGTCTGGCGGCGATCTCGCGATCCGCTTGATGTGTCGACCTCGAAGATACGGAACCGGTCCGCGAGTCGCTTCACGGTGGCTCGCGTCGTGTCGAGCATCTGCCGCAGCACGTCCTCGTTCATTATCGAACCGCCGGATCCCTCGACCGGCAGGTCGCCTTTCTCGCGCTGCATCGAGACGTGGGGAGCAGCCGTCATGACGATTACGCCGGTGATTCTCTTGCGCCAATCCTCCATCAGAAGGAACTGCTCGATCTGCTCCCGTTCGGCTCGACGAATCCGGGCGAGCCGTTCCATGACCGCGAACCAGCACACCGCATCGAACAGTCCGCGATCCAGTATCAGGATGTCAGGATCGTCGGGTCGCGCCGGTGTCTGCGTCTTCTGGAGGATCTGCGACAACGTCGTGCAGGCCGTCCACACGTTGAAATTGGCGTGCTTCTTGTCCCGGATCGGGCAGACCGAAGCACGCTCGACAACGACTTCGACCCGAAAGCCGCATCGCTTGAGGAACGCGTGGATCTGGTTGAGGGTGGTCGTCTTGCCGGCCTTTGGGACTCCGGCGAATTCCAGGACGACCGGCTTGCGCGCTCCGTCGAACCGCGCTCGGGCGGCTTCGGCTCGCTTCTGGAGATCGGACTTCACGGCTCGGACACCTGTTGCGCGGGCTCTGCGGGTTGTCACCCGCGGAGCGGGTCGGCGAGCACGCACAGTGCCGATCGCACGGGTGACGGGTCGGAGGACTCGATCGTACCACGGCCCGACCCTCCCGGGTCACGCGCCGCGCTCGGCGTCCCGCGTCAACTCGCGCGCGCGGCCGGGGCGTGCGCCGTGGCGTCGGTTCCGCCACCGGCGATGGCGCCGGCCCAGGGTGTTGCGGCGGCGGCCGGGGTGCGCTTCCGGCGCATTGCCGCCAGCCGGTCGTGGGCCAGGGCGTCCTGGATCAGCGGGAGGTAGAAGGCGCCGTCGCCCTGGATCGAGATCAGGTCGTCGTCGACCGCGGCCCATCCCAGCTCGGCGAGCGCGTCCCACACGGCGCGGTGCTCTTCCCGCACGTCCCGGCCGACCAGCGACGCGTAGCGGCGCCGGTCGACGGACAGGCCCTGCAACTCCTGGAAGAGCAGGTGCAGCCGCAGGTCGGTCTCGGAGTAGTGGAAGCCGCGCATCACCGGGAAGCGTCCGGCGTCGAGGTCGCGGAAGTAGTCGTCGACGCGGACCTGGTTCAGGTAGGCCCAGCCGGGCGTCCGGGGGCTGCCGAAGAAGAAGGAGACCCCGGCGAAGCCCCACCCCCACGCGTCATGCCCCAGGAGCTGCCCGCCGACGTCCTGGAACGGACGGCGGAAGAGCTCCTCGTAGAGGTAGGTGCTCGGCAGCGTTCCGGCGTGCTCGAAGTCGTAGGGCGTCGCCTGCGCGAAGCCCCGCGAGAGGAGAAAGTCCCGGCCCGTCCGGTACATCTCCAGGTTCTGCTCGGTCGACGGCAACTCGTGGCGGCGGTGCCGGGCGAAGTCCGTGCGCCCGGCCACGTTCAGCTCGTAGTGGGTGAGGTGCGTGACGCCCGCGTCGACGAGCGCCGTCAGGTCGCGCAGCATCCCGTCCGTGGTCTGGTTCGGCCACCCGAAGATCAGGTCGACGCTGAGCGGCAGGCCGAGGGCCCGGCACGACTCGATCGTGCGGTACACCTGGTCCGAGGTCTGGTGCCGGCCGCTCAGCCGGATCATGTCGTCGTCGAGCTGCTGCACGCCCATGCTGATGCGGTTGATCCCGCACGCCTTCATGGCGGCCAGCTTCTCGTGCGAGAACGTCTGCGGAATCCCCTCCAGCGTCACCTCGATGCCCGCGGGCACGTCGAACAGGCCGCGCACGATGTCCATCAGCACGGCGTACTGGTCCGTGCGGTACAGATTGGACGTGCCGCCGCCGAAGTAGATGCTGGCCAGCTGGGAGCCGCCCAGATGCGGCCGGAACAGCTCGCCCTCCCGGCGCAGGTACTCGAGGTAGCGCTCGAGCTGGCGCCGGTCGCGATACACCTCGCTCGGGAACAGGCAGAACCCGCAACGATCCGGCTCGGTGGGCAGGCAGTACGGCGTGCCGACGTAGAGGTTGATGCGCTTGCGGACCGAAGCGTCCGCCCGCCGCCGCGCCATGACGTCGGGAATCGAGACGTCCCGGTCGAGCCAGAAGACGGGCGACGGATGACCGTGGAGAACCTTGTTGCTCTGACGCCGCCCGCGGCGCCTGTCGATGTACGCCCGGACCGCGGTGACGTCGAGCATCTGGGAGGGGGCCGCTCCGAGCCGTCTGCCGTGCCGACCGGGGCAGGGCCGTGCGGCCTGACGCAACCGACTTCGATTGTGGGCGGTCGGGCGGTCGATGTCAAGTTGGCGATGCCCGCCCGCGGCGGACAGCGCGGGGCGCGATACGGGCCGAGTCTCGCCGCGGGCGCCGCCGGCTCGGTCGCCCTGCGCCGGCGTCGGCAGCCCCGCGCCGGCGCCGATCGACCCGCGCCGGACGTCAGTCGACCCGCGCGAGGACCGCGTGGAGGTGGTTGAACGTGATCTCGGTCGGGCGCTCCGGAATCGGGATCTCCACCTCGACGACCTCCGCGTCGACCCACACGCGGTGCGTCTCTGGCGGACGGTCGCGGAACTCGAGCCGGATCGGCACCGGCATCCGGAACCCGTCGGGCACGTCCTCCTGCCGGATCGTGCCGTGCAGGGCGAAGGGCTCGCGGCCGTCGACGAGCGGCGAGACGGCGAGGTCCGGACGGTACGTCGGCACGTCCGTCCCGTAGACCCACTGGTCGAAGAACCAGTCCATCGGCTCACCGAAGGCCCGCCTCACCGCCTCCTCGAACGCGTGCGTGTTGGCGACCCGGCCGGTGTAGTCGCGGACGAAGGCGCGCATCATCTCGCGGAACCGCGTGTCGTCGCCGGTCTCGAGGTCAACGAGGAGCATGCGCAGCATGTGCAGGATGAGCGCCCCCTTCTCGTAGGCGAGCAGCCGGTAGTCGAACGGCGTGTCGACGGTCGACAGCCGGACGCCGGCCACCACCGGACCCGACTCGTGCGCGTCGCTCTCCCGGATGATCGCCGGGCGCAGCCCGTAGCGCTGGAGGCCCAGGCCCTGGCCGATGCGGATCTCGCCCAGCACGTCGAGCCGCCAGGCGTCGAGCATGTCCTCGAACTGGTCCTCGTTGCCGAGGCCCACCAGCGCGTAGAGGGCGGCCGCGTAGTTCGCGAACCCCTCCGTCATCCACTGGTCGCGGTAGCCCTCCCAGTCGACGGACGCGCCCCACCACTGGTGCGCCACCTCATGCGCTCGGAACAGCTCGGACTCGCCGGTGTGCAACTCGCCGAACGACCGGAAGCTCAGCAGCAGGAAGCCCGGGAACGCCTGGCCGCCGCTGGTCGGGGTCTCGGTCACGAGCAGCGAGTCGAAGGGATACGGGCCGAAGTAGTCGGTGTAGGTCCGGATGGCGCCCGCGAGGTCGTCCATGGTCTTCTGGCGCGCCCCCGGCGCGAAGCCGAGGTGGTGACGGTTCGCGTAGACGGCGATCGGCGGCAGCCCGTCGAGCGCGACCTCGTCCACCTCGAAGCGGCCGTAGTGGAAGGAGGTCGTGCCCCGCAGCGCGCGGTCGGTGACCCAGCGCATGATCCGCGTGCCGTCGTCGACCCGTTCCTCGACGAGGGCGCCGCCGCTGGCGACGCGGTAGCGGTCGGGCATCCGGAACGTCACGTTCAGTTGACGCCGCCGGTGGTGAGGGTGGGGGGGGGTCCAGTGGAGGGGGTCCTGGAGCAGGAACTCGTTGGTGGCGCGCAGCCGCTCGACGAGCTCGCCCTCGTACGCCAGCTCGAGCACGAAGGGCTCGCCGGGTGCGACCGGCCGCGGCAGCAGCACCGTCACCCACGGCTCGTAGCGGTCCTCCTCCATCCGCCGGTCGTGCTTCTCCTGCACGAAGTGGACCCGTTCGCCGCCGAGCGCGACCGGCTCGTCCGGCTCCGGCGGCTCCCCGGGGTCCTCCGGCGGCGGCAGGAGCGGCACCCCGCGCACGTCGTCGACGCCCTCCGGGACGGCCGGCCGCCACCGCGCGTCGGTCACCTCGAGCGTGGTCGAGATGCGCAGCCGGACCGCGGCGAGCGGCGCGAGCGGCTCCACGACGAGCGCCACGCTGCCCGCGGCATCGCCGTTGCCCTCGAGCGCCAGGTCGACGTCCGTGCGGGGGACGGTGACCCGCGGCGCCCAGCCTTCGGCATCGGGCCGTGCGGGACGCAGCGGCAACCCGAAGTCCCGGAAGTCCCATTCGTCGTCGCGGTCGCGGCGGGGGCCCGCCGGACCCTGCACGTCCGGGTCGCGAGGGGGGCCGCCCGCGGCGAGCGAGGCGGCGCGGGCGGGATCGAAGTCGGTCAGGACGTCCGTGCTCATCCAGACCTCGGTCCGCTCGTGTCGGCGGCGGAAGCGGGCGAGCTGCACCTCCTCGGGGTCGCGCGGCTCGATCTGGAACGCGAACCAGTCGTGCTCGCGGCCGTCGATGTCGGCGTAGACGTAGGGGCGCGCGGGAGGCCTGAGCGGCGGGTCGGCCTCGGCACGCCAGAGCGCCATCACCACTCGGCTGTCCGGATTGGCGAGCTGGCGCTCGAGGAGCTCTTCGCGGCGGTCCTCGAGCAGGTCGGCGGCCCGGCCCGCCCGGCGCCCCGGCGGCCCCGAGGCCAGGGCCGCCAGCCGCGCGCCGACATCCCCCGTGGTCCAGAAGACGAGGCGCTCGAACTCCTCCTCCAGGAAGTCCTCGTCCAGCAGCTTCCGCATCTGCTGGTGCTCGACGCCGTCCGGCGGCCAGGCGCGGAGGGTGCCGCGCCCCAGGTAGATCGCGATCGGAACGTGCGCGCCGATCCGGACGACGTACACGTCGCCGTCGGTCAGCTCGAAGGCGAAGCGGTCGATCTCGAGCCGGCCGCCCCGGATGCGGCCGACTCCCTCGGGGCGCGCGTCGCGCAACTCGTCGTAGAGCGGCGGAGGGCCGAGAGCCTCGTCTTCGCCGTCATCCGCGGCGGCGGAGGCGAGACCGGCAGACGCGGTGGACAACGCCGCCACGAGGGCGGCACCGCCCCAGCGCCGGAGGGTCCGGAAACCGCGCCAGCGAGGGGTGCCCCCGAGCATGTCGCCGCATTATCGCACTGCGGGGCGACTTCGGCGACCCCGGACTTCCGGGTGCACGGGACGCGGACGCATCGCCGGGGGCGGCGCTCGCACCCGCGCGCGTCCTCTCTTCGCTCGACTCGGTGTGCGAGTTCGGCGACCGTTCGGACAGGTCACATGGCGGCCGGCGGCGATCGGCGGCCGAAGAGCGCGGTCCCGACGCGCACCATCGTGGCGCCTTCCTGAATGGCGACCTCGAAGTCGTGGCTCATGCCCATCGAGAGCTCGGCGAGCGCTTCGTCGTCCGCCCCCTCTGCCCGCAGCGTATCGCGGAGCTCGCGAAGCCGCCGGAAGTACGGACGGGTCGCCTCGGGATCCTCGTTCCAGGGGGGCATCAACATCAGGCCTCGCACACGGGCGGCGCGGGTTGCCGCCGCAGCGTCCAGGATGCGGCGCACCGAGTCGAGCGGCGCGCCGTGCTTGGCCGCCTCGCCGGCGAGGTCGACCTGCACGAGCAGGCGCGGCGCCGTGCCGGCGTCGTCCGCCGCCCGGTCGAGGCGCGCGAGCAGCTTCGCGCTGTCGACGGAGTGAATCCAGTCGAAGCGGCCGGCGGCCTGTCGGGCCTTGTTCGATTGCAGATGGCCGATCAGGTGCCAGCGCACCGAGAGCCCGGCCGACTCGTCGATCTTGCCGGCGGCTTCCTGGACGCGGTTCTCCCCGAAATCGGCGAGCCCGGCGCGCGCGGCGGCTTCCACGGCCGCGAGCGGGAACGTCTTCGACACGGCGACGAGCCGGATGCCGCCGGCGCTGCGACCGGCGCGCGCGGCGGCGCGCGCGATGCGACCGCGCACGGCGCGGAGATTGGCCTCGAGCGCGGCAGGTGTCGGTGGGACGCTCAGTGCTCAGGGCTCCAGGGTGGTAGGCGCGACGGCGCGTCGGCGCGTCGGCCGCGTGCTCGTTCAGTCTACCGCCGTGCGGTTGCGGCGTCGCCCGCGAGGTCGTCTCCTCACATGCCCCAAACGGTGACCGGCGCGCCGCTCCCCTCCGGGTCGCGGCGGAAGATCTTCTCGTGCCAGGTGCGCTCCGGCGAGCGGTCGAAGACGATCAGGTGACCCGACTCCGCTCCGCAACGGTCCATGTAGCGGCGCGTCTGCACCAGGCCCTCCGCGATGGTCGGCTCCAACCCCTTGTGCAGCAGCTTGCACTCCACCACGAAGCGCCGCTCGCGGCCGCCCTGCGGCCAGCGCAGCAGGAGGTCGGTTCGCCCGCTCCCCAGGGCGTACTCGCGTTCCACGAGGCCGCCTCCGTTCACCACCCGCTGCAGGTGTGCCTGCAGCAGGAGTTGCGGCCCGGCCTCGTGGTAGCGGTCGAAGCGTTGCACCCAGGACTCCGAGTGCTCCCGGAAGAACGACTGGAACGCCGCGATGAGGCCCTCGACGTCCAGCCCGCCCTCCGCGTCCACGTACCAGGCCGTCTTCTGCGGCAGCCCGATCTGCGCCGCCCAGGTCAGCTCGCGCGGCACCACCTCGCGGTAGATCGGATTGGCGATGCGCGGCGAGCCGTCCGCTTCCAGCGTCACCAGCCCCAGGTCGCGGACGTAGGCGATGTCCTCGTCGGACCACCCGTGCGCGCCCGCGCCGGCCAGGATCGGCTCGATCACCCGCCGCACCCGATCCTCGCGCAGCTTCTTCGCCAGGTCGTCGAGGTGCGTGACACGCGCCAGGATCAGCCGTTCCTGGGACGCCGCGATGTCGTCCGCCGTGATCGCTCGGGACCGGTCGCGGCCGGCGCGATTGTCGAAGCAGGCGTCGTAGCACAGCGCGTTCACCAGCCAGGGTTGGCCCGCAGTGCGGGTCCGGACTGCCTCAAGTGCCTCCGGGGTGAACGTCTGCCCCGTCTCCGCCGTGTGCTGCGCCAGCAGCGCCCGCGTCTCCGCCGCGGAGAAGTCGCCGAGCCGCAAGGACTTGGACTTGATGTTGAACGCGCTGCCGCCGAGAACCAGGCGCTTCTCGGCACCCGAGTGGACGCGGTAGTCCCGCACGTCCCGCACGCCGCACAGGATCACGCTGTGCGGGAAGCCGTTCGGACGCTCGTCGTACCCCGCGCGCAACTGCCGCAGCACGGCCAGCAGGGTGTCGCCGATGAGCGAGTCGATCTCGTCGATCAGCAGCACGAGCGGCTTCGGGGCGGCCGCGGCCCACAGCGCGAGGGCTTCGGTGAGCGCGCCGTTCGGGCCGACCCGCTCCAGTGCGCCGGGGAAGATCTCGTCCAGCGTGCGGTCGCCCAGCGTGCGGTAGGCCCGTCCGGCGAGCTGGCCGAGCATGGCGCGCAGGGCGTCCGCGACGTTCTCCCGCGCCGCCTGGCCGACCTCGAAGTTCGCGTACACGCAGGCGTACTCGCTGCCCGCGTTCAACAGATCCCGCAGGGCCAGCAGGGTGGACGTCTTCCCCGTCTGGCGCGGCGCGTGCAGCACGAAGTACCGCTTGCGCCTCACGAGATCGAGCAGCTCGTCGAGGTCCACCCGCGACAGCGGCGGGATCAGGTAGTGGTCCGACGCCACCATGGGTCCGGCGGTGTTGAACTCCCGCGTCATGGTCTCACCGGCTATTGTCCCAGTGCGCGGCGCCGCTGTCACCGTCAGGCCGGGTCGCCCGGGTCGCGACGGTCCGACGCCGGTGGCCGGCGCGAACCTGACGCGCTCCGTGACGACGTCACGCCCGGTCACCCCGGTCGCTCCCGACCGACCTCCCCTTCGCGGCGGCCCCGTTGAAGAAGCGGTCGACCTCGGCCAGGTCCTGCGTGACCGGGGCCGGCGGCAGCGCCTCCAGGAAGCGGTAGCCGTACCCACGGGTGTGGAGGCGCGGGTCGAGCAGCGCGAGCACGCCGCGGTCCGTGCGGTGGCGCAGCAGCCTTCCGAGGCCCTGGAGGAGGGTGAGGATGGCGAGCGGGACCTGGTAGTCGGCGAACGGGTTCCCGCCCTCCTCGGCGATGCGCTCGAGGCGCGCGGCCGTCAGCGGGTCGCCGGGCGGTGCGAACGGGATCTTGTCGATGACGACGCAGCTCAGCGCCTCGCCCGCGACATCGACCCCCTGCCAGAAGCTGGAGGTCGCGAGCAGCACCGCGTGCGGCGTGGCCCGGAACTCGCGCAGGAGCACGGTCCGGGGCGCGCTTCCCTGGACGAGGATCGGGTAGGGCAGGTCCGGCTCCAGACGGACCTGCACCTCGCGGAGGGTGGCGTAGCTCGTGAAGAGGACGAACGCGCGGCCCCGGGTGACCCGCAGCAGCCCGGCGAGCTGGCGGGCGACGGCCGCCCCGAACCCCGGACGGCCCGGCGCCGGCATGTCGCGCGGGAGGTAGAGGACGGCCTGCTCGGCGTAGTCGAACTCGGACGGTACGCGCAGCTCGGTCGCCTCACCGATCCCGAGCCGCCCGCGCACGTAGGCGAACGACGCGTCCACGGTGAGGGTGGCGGAGGTGAGGACGGCGGCCCGCATCCGGTCCAGCAGCAGCTCCCGTACGATGTCCGAGACGTCGATCGGCGCCGCCCGCAGGAACAGCGCTCGCGAGCGCCGTTCCAGGAAATAGACGAAGGCGGTGTCGGCAGCCGCCAGCAGGAAGGCAAGCTGCGCCCGAAGCTCGCCGGCCCGCCGCGCGAGGGAGGTGAGATCCGCGTTGGGCGATCCCTTCGCGAGGCCCGCCAGCGCCGAGCCCAGTTCTTCGAGGCAGCTCCCCAGACGGCGCCCCATCTCCGCGGCCGGGGCCAGCGTCTCGCTCGTCATCCGCCTCCGCTCGCCGGAGGCCGCGGCGGCCGGGGCCAGCGCTCCGAACAGCAGGCGGGACCCGTCCCGGGCCCGGTCGAGGAGAGCGAAGACCTCCCGTTCGGCCCCTTCCTCGATCTCGAGCGTGGAGGTCTCGCCGGTGACGAGCCGGTGGACATCGCGGTCGAGCTCGTCGAAGCGCCGGGCGCTGACCGAGACGCCGAAGTACTGCGTGGCGACGTCCTCGAGCTGGTGCGCCTCGTCGATGATCGCCACGTCGCACGCGGGGATGACCTCGCCGTACGCGCCCTGTCGCACCGCGGCGTCGGCGCAGAGCAGATGGTGGTTGACGATGACGACGTCCGACTCCGCGGCCCGTTGCCGCATGGTCGTCACGAAGCACTCCTGGTACGCCGGGCAGTCGGTTCCGATGCAGTTCTCGGACGAGGCCGCGATGTCGGTCCAGAGGGGGAGGTCGTCGGGGAGGTCCTCGACCTCCGCGCGGTCGCCGGTCTCCGTCTGCTCCGCCCACTCCGCGAGCGGTTCGAGCCAGCGGCGGTCCGGGGACGGGAGCAGCGACGCCTGCGCTTCCGTGCGGGCCGCCTCGAACCGGTGGCGGCAGAGGTAGTTGCCGCGTCCCTTCATGTAGGTGGCGCGCACCTCGACGCCGAGTGCCTCGCCGAGCGCCGGAAGGTCCTTGTAGAAGATCTGGTCCTGCAGGTTGCGGGTGCCGGTCGAGACGAGGACGCGCTGGCCGCTCAGGATCGCGGGGACGAGGTAGGCGAGGGTCTTTCCGGTCCCCGTCCCCGCCTCGGCGAGGAGCACGCCACCGCTGCCGAGGACCCGTGCGGCCGCGGCGGCCATGCGCCGCTGGCCCGGCCGCGGCTCGAAGGCGGGCATGGCGCGCGCGAGCACCCCGCCGTCGGCGAGCGCGGCGCGGACCTCTCGCTCCAGCGCGGAACTCCCGCGCCCGTCGGGGCGCGCCAGCCCGGAAACCGTTGCCTGCGGCTCCGATTCCCGCCCAGCCATGCCTACAGGAGTCTGCGCCGTTCTACGGCTTGGACTCCCAGCGACCGGTCGGGCCGCGGTCCGCCGGCGTCGGGTAGAGCGGGAACTTCCGGCACAGCCTCTCGACCTCGATCCGCACGATGCCCGTGACCCGCTCGTCCTCGGGTGCGCTCAGGGTGCGGCCGATGAGCTCGGCAACGGTGTCCATCTCGGGCTCGGCCATGCCGCGCGTCGTCAGCGCGGGCGTCCCGAGCCGAATGCCGCTCGCGACCATCGGCGGCTGCTCGTCGAACGGGATGGCGTTCTTGTTCACCGTGATGCCGGCCCGTCCGAGGGCTTCTTCCGACGCCCGTCCCGTCAAGCCGCGCGAGAAGACGTCCACGAGCAGGAGGTGGTTGTCGGTGCCGCCGCTCACGATTCGGAAGCCCTGCAGGGCGAGCGCCCCGGCCAGACGGGCCGCGTTGCGGACGACCTGCCGCTGGTAGTCGGCGAAGGCGGGCTCGGCCGCCTCCCGCAGGCAGACCGCCTTCGCGGCGATGACGTGCATCAACGGCCCGCCCTGCACGCCGGGGAAGAGCGACCGGTCGACCGCCTTGCGATGTGCGTCCCGGCAGAGGATCAGGCCGCCGCGGGGTCCGCGGAGCGTCTTGTGGGTCGTGGTGGTGACGATGTCGGAGTGCGGCACCGGGCTCGGATGCAGCCCCGCGGCCACCAGCCCCGCGATGTGCGCCATGTCGGTGACCAGCGCCGCGCCGACCTCCGCCGCCACGGCGCCGATGCGGGCGAAGTCGATCTCGCGCGGGTAGGCGCTGGCGCCGGCCATGATGAGCCCCGGCCGACGCTCGCGGGCGAGGCGCTCGAGCTCGTCGTAGTCGATCCGCTCGTCGTCGCGGCGGACGCCGTACGGGACGATCTCGTAGAGCTGGCCGGAGAAGTTGAGCGGGTGCCCGTGGGTCAGGTGCCCGCCGTGGGCGAGGTTCATCCCGAGCACCGTCGCGCCCGGCTTCAGCAGGGCGAAGTACGCGGCCATGTTCGCCTGGGCTCCGGAGTGCGGCTGCACGTTGGCGTGCTCGGCTCCGAACAGGGCCTTGGCGCGCTCGCGGGCCAGCGTCTCGGCGACGTCGACGTGCTCGCAGCCGCCGTAGTAGCGGCGTCCCGGATAGCCTTCGGCGTACTTGTTGGTCAGCGGCGAGCCCATTGCCTCGAGCACGGCCGCGCTCGCGAAGTTCTCGGAGGCGATCAGCTCGAGCCCGTCGTTCTGGCGGTCGATCTCGTCCCGGATGGCGGCCGCGACCTCGGGATCGCGGGCGGCCAGGGGCTGATTGTGGTCGGTAGCGTCGAAGGCGGAGGCGGGATTGGGAGTAACTGTGCTCACGGGAAGCAATCCTCGAGCGGCCGGCGCTGCCGGGCGGCCGGAGCGGACGGCCCGGGCACCGGGCGAACCTGGGGCGGCGGGTCAGGCCGGAGACGGGGCGGCGGCCGGTTCCCCGCGGGCGGCCTCCCGCTCCATCGCGATGATCTTGTCGACGCGGCGCCGGTGCCGTCCCCCGGCGAACGCCGTGTCCAGAAAGGCGGCCACTACCGCGGCGGCGTCGTCCGGGGCGAGCGCAAGCCCGGCCAGGGCCAGGACGTTGGCGTCGTTGTGCTCGCGGCACAGTCGGGCGCCCTCCGCCGTGTGGACGAGGGCGGCGCGCGCCCCGCGCACCTTGTTGGCCGCGATGGACATGCCGACGCCGCTGCCGCAGACGAGAATGCCGCGATCGAAAGTCCCCGCCGCGACCCCCGCCGCCGCCTGCCGGGCCACGTCGGGGTAGTCGGCCGGCTCCCCGGAGTGGACGCCGAGGTCGGTGCAGTCGTGGCCCGCCGCGACGAGAGCGTGCCGGATCCGGCGCTTCAGCTCGACTCCGCGATGATCGGCGCCTACCGCGACCCGCATGCGACGATTGTACTATGCCGTTCCGAACGCGGCGGTGGCCCGGAGTCCCGGTTCTCGGCGCCGTGCAGGTTCCCCGATGAGCAAGCGCAACGCCGCGGCCGGTCGCGCGAGCTCCGCCGGGGGCGCCCGTCCTCCGCGGCGCCGGAGACCCGAGCCGCGCCGGCCGGGGCCGTCGCCCGGGGAGCTGCCGCCGGCCCCCGCCGTTGCGACCGCCCCGCCCGGACCTCCGCATCCCGACTCGCCCGCGGCCTCCGCGGCAGCCGAGCCGCCGTCCCGCCCGGTCACCGACCGGGAACCGACCGTCGAGCTCACCTCCCGCGGCGAGCGCCGCCTCCGGACCGGGCACCCGTGGGTCTACCGGTCCGACGTCCGGCGGGCGGAGGCTGCGGCCGGAGACGTCGTCCGCGTGCTCGGACCGCGACGCCGCCCCCTGGGGTACGCGACGTTCAGCGACCGTTCGGTCATCGCGCTGCGCCTGCTGACGCACGAGGACGCCCGCCCCGATGCGGGGTTCTGGCGCGCGCGTGTCGAGGCGGCCGTCGCCTACCGCGAGACCCTGGGCATCGACGCGACCGCGTATCGCCTGGTCCACGGCGAGGGAGACAGGCTGCCCGGACTGATCGTCGACCGCTACGGCGAGTCGCTCGTCGTGCAGACCCTGACGCAGGCGACCGACCGGCTCCTGTCCGTGCTCTGCAACCTGCTGGTCGATGCCGTGGCGCCGGCGGGCATCCTGGCGCGCAACGATCCGCGGGTGCGAACCCTCGAGGGGCTGGACCAGAAGGTCGAGCTGCGGTACGGCCGCGTGGCCGAGGAGGTAGAGGTGCGCGAGGGGGCGGTGCGCCTGTTCGTGGACCCGTGGAAGGGACAGAAGACCGGCCTCTTCCTCGATCAGCGGGAGAACCGCCTGGCGGCGGCCCGCTACGCCCGCGGCCGGGTGCTCGACGGCTTCAGCTACACGGGGGCCTTCGCTCTGCAGGTGGCTGCGGCCAGCGACGCCGTGCTGGCCGTCGACGTGGCGGAGAGCGCCGTGGCCGGTGTCGCCCGGCACGCCGCCCACAACGACGCCCCGCACGTCGAGGCCCGCGCCGGGAACGTCTTCGACGTTCTGCGGGACCACGACCGTGCCGGCGAGCGGTTCGACGCCGTCGTGCTCGACCCGCCCGCGTTCGCCCGGAACCGCAAGGCGGCGGAGCGGGCCGTCGCCGGCTACAAGGAGATCAACCTGCGCGCGCTGCGCATCCTCGAGCCGGGGGGCACGCTCGTGACTTCGAGCTGCTCGTACCACGTGGACGAGCCGGCGTTCGCGCGCATCCTGGCGGAGGCGGCCGCCGACGCGCGCGCTGACGTTCGCGTCGTGGAGCGGCGCCGGCAGGCCCGCGATCACCCGATGCTGGTCGCCGTGCCGGAGACGTCGTACCTGAAGTGCGTCGTCCTGCAGAAGCTGTAGCGCGGGCCGGGCCGGGCCGCGTGCTATATTCGTCCCCGATTCCGCAGGAGGACTCATGGCAAGTCCCGCCGCCTCCATAGATTCCCGGTCCACCGCCGCATCGAGCTTCGCCGCCGCCTATCCGGGCTCCCGCAGGGTCTACGCGGGTGACGGGGGGGTGCGTGTCCCGATGCGGGAGATCGCTCTCTCGGGCGGCGAGCCGCCGCTGCGCGTCTACGACACCAGCGGTCCCCACGACAGCGACGTGCGGGCAGGGCTCCCCGCGCTCCGCCGGCCGTGGATCGCGGACCGCGGGGATGTCGCCGAGGCGGCTCCGGCGGGGCGCACGCCGGGCTCGGTCGAGATCCCCGCCTCGCTCCGCCGTCCGGTCGTGCGGGGTGCTGGCCCGGTCACCCAGATGCACTATGCGCGCCGGGGCGAGATCACCCCGGAGATGGAGTTCGTGGCGCTGCGCGAGGCGCTCGACCCGGAGGTGGTGCGGGCGGAGGTCGCCCGGGGCCGGGCGATCATTCCCGCCAACGTCAAC
>JAPOWL010000331.1 GCA_026707615.1 Acidobacteriota bacterium
GGCCTCGGCATCGTGGTGCTCGAGGACCTCGGGGACGAGATGCTCGAGGACCTCCTCGCCCGCCTCCCCGCCGTGGAGCGCGAGGCCCGGTACCGGGAGGCGATTGCCCTCATCGCGACGATTCAGGAGGGGGGACGGCGCCTGGCCGACGCCGGCGCGACCGCGGCCCCGCCCTTCCGTCTGGCCTTCGATGCCGCGAAGCTCCGTTGGGAGCTCGGCTTCTTCCTGGACCACTTCGTCGCCGGCTACCGCCGGCTCCCGCTCGCCCGGGCGACGCGACGCGCGCTCGAGGCGGAGTTCCGCGCGCTCGCCGAGGAGATGGCCGCCGAGCCGCGCGTGCTCTGCCACCGCGACTTCCACAGCCGCAACCTGATGGTCCACCGCGGGCGCCTGTACGTCATCGACTTCCAGGACGCGCGAATGGGGCCGGACACCTACGACCTCGTCTCCTTGCTGCGCGATGCCTACGCGCCGCTGGATCCGGCGTCCGTCGACCGTCTGATCGCGCACTACCAGGGACTGGCCCGGATCGCGGACGGGGACGCGTTGCGGCGACGCTTCCGCCGCACGACGATCCAGCGGACGCTCAAGGCGCTCGGCACGTTCGGCTTCCAGATCGCCGTGCGCGCCAACCATCGCTATCGGGCGGCGGTCCCCGTCGCCGCGGGCTGCGTCCGCGACGCCACCGGGCGCGACGGCCGCTATCGCCGCCTGCATGACCTGCTGGTCCCGGTCCTCGACGGGATCGGCTCGTAGTAAGGTGCGCTATGGATGCGACGCGGACGTACATCGGCGAGATTGCGCGGCGCGTGGGCGAGCGCGTCACCGTCCGGGGCTGGCTCCACCGGCGGCGCTCGAGCGGGCGGATCCACTTCCTGACCGTGCGCGACGGGACCGGTTTCGTGCAGGTGGTCCTGTCGAAGGCCGCGGTCGGGGACGATACGTTCGCCCAGGCCGACCACCTGGGACAGGAGACCTCGCTGATCGTGGAGGGGACGGTCCGTGAGGACGCGCGGGCGCCCGGCGGCTACGAGATCGACGGCACCGGGCTCGAGGTCGTCGGGGCATCGCACGACTATCCGATCACCCCGAAGGAGCACGGCGTCGACTACCTGCTCGACCGCCGCCATCTGTGGATCCGCAGCCGCCGGCAGCAGGCCATCCTGCGGGTGCGCCACGAGGTGATCGACGCCATCCGGGACTTCTTCAACGGCCGCGGCTTCATCCTGGCCGACACCCCGATCTTCACGCCCGCCGCCTGCGAGGGCACCTCCACGCTGTTTCCCGTGCCCTACTTCGACGACCGAACCGCGTTCCTGACGCAGAGCGGGCAGCTCTACAACGAGGCGAACGCCATGGCCCTGGGCCGCGTGTACTGCTTCGGACCGACGTTCCGGGCCGAGAAGTCCAAGACGCGGCGCCATCTGACCGAGTTCTGGATGGTCGAGCCGGAGATGGCGTACGCGACGCTCGACGACGCCATCGACCTCGCCGAGGCGCTCGTCATCGCCATCGTCTCGCGGGTCCTCGAAGCGCGCCGCGAGGAGCTCGGGGTGCTCGAGCGGGACACGGCGCCGCTCGAGCGCGTGCAGGCGCCCTTCCCGCGCATCAGCTACGACGAGGCGGCAGAGATGCTGCGCAAGCGCGGGCGGCCGTTCGAATGGGGCGGCGACTTCGGCGGCCCGGACGAGACGGCGCTCGCCGAGTCCTTCGATCGTCCGGTGGCCGTGCACCGCTTTCCGAGCTCGACCAAGGCCTTCTACATGAAGCCGGACCCGGAGCGCGCGGAGCTGTCGCTCTCGGTCGACGTGCTGGCCCCCGAGGGCTATGGCGAGATCGTCGGCGGCGGTCAGCGACTCGACGACTACGACCTCCTGCTCGAGCGCATCGCCGCCCACGATCTGCCGCGCGAGGCGTTCGAGTGGTATCTCGATCTGCGGCGCTATGGAACCGTGCCCCACGCGGGATTCGGCATGGGCGTGGAGCGCGTCGTCGCATGGCTCTGCGGCCTCGAGCACGTGCGGGAGACCATCCCCTACCCGCGGATGCTCTACCGGCTCACGCCTTGAACGCCCCCGGCGGACGCATGGCGCGCGTTGCCGGCTCCCGCCGCAACGTGGTATATTGCCCCGCGTACGTCGACGCCGAATTTGCGAAAAAAGTGGGCGTTTTGCCCACTTTTTGCTTTTTGGGGGCGCCGTTCGGGCCGCGATCAACCCGTGCAGGAAGACCGGCTGCGTCAGGCCCGGTCGATCGCCGAACGGTTCGCGCGCGACGCCGGGCTGGAGATCTTCGACGTACAGTTGCGCCGCGAGGCGATCGGCTGGGTGCTGCGGGTCGTCATAGACCGTCCGGCGACCGCTCGGGATGCCGTTGCGGCCGAGGAGGCCGTCAGCGTAGCGGACTGTCAGCGGGTCAGCCGCGACGTCGGTGCGGCGCTCGACGTGGAGTTCACGTTCGAGCACGCGTACACCCTCGAGGTGTCGTCGCCGGGCCTCGATCGGCCCCTGCGGGGCGTGGCGGACTGTCGGCGGTTCCGGGGGCGGCTGGCGAAGTTCGTCACGTCGGCCCCGGTGGATGGGCACCGGCATCTGGCCGGCCGCATCGTCGAGGTGGAGGATCGTGGAGCGGCACCGGGCGCGGACGCCGGGCCGGACGCGGAGATCGTGATCGAGACCGGCCGCGCCGTGCACCGGATTCCGTGGTCCGTCGTCTCCCGCGCCCGGCTCGAGGTGGAGTTCTGATCGGCGCCCCGCGCGGGGCCAGTGGCTACGCGCCGGCGACCTGGACCGAAATGGGCAATCCGCTGCAGCAGACGATCGAGGCCCTGGCCAAGGAGAAGGGCATCGAGCCGGAGGTCATCGTCACGGCCATCGAGGACGCCGTGCTGACGGCCTCGCGGCGGTACTACAGCCGGGAGTTCAAGTCGACGGAGCATCTCCGGACGAAGTTCAATTACGACACCGGTCAGGTCGAGCTGTTCGTGGTCCGTCAGATCGTGGAGGAGGTGACGGACCCCGAGACGGAGATCTCGCTGGCGGAGGCGCGCGAGCTGTACGGCGACGAGGCGGAAGTCGACATGGAGATCGAGTTCCCCAAACCGACCGACGTGCTCGGGCGAATCGCCGCCCAGACCGCGAAGCAGGTCATCTTCCAGAAGGTCCGGGAGGCGGAGCGGGAGAACGTCTACGAAGAGTACAGCGACCGGCTCGGCGAGGTCGTCGTCGGCGCCGTCAAGCGGTTCGAGAACGGCGACATCATCGTGGAGTCGGGTCGCGTCGAGGCCCTCCTGCCCCGACGCGAGCAGTCGCGGGCCGAGAACTACACGACCGGCGACCGGATTCGGGCCGTCATCCGCGAGGTGAACAAGAACACCAAGGGGCCGCAGATCATTCTCTCGCGCACCGACCCCGTGCTGCTGATCAAGCTCTTCGAGCAGGAAGTGCCCGAGATCTACGACGGAACGGTGACGATTCGCGGCGCCGTGCGCGAGGCTGGCGACCGGGCCAAGGTGGCCGTCTACTCGCGGGAGCGCGACGTCGACCCCGTGGGGGCGTGCGTCGGCATGAAGGGCACGCGGGTGCAGACCATCATCCGCGAGTTGCGCGGGGAGAAGATCGACATCGTCGACTGGTCCGAGGATCCGGTGGCGTTCGTCACCAACGCGATCAGCCCCGCCCGGGTGCAGCGCGTGACGATCGTCGACGAGCTCGAGAAGGTGGTCGAGGTGGTCGTCGAGGATCGGCAGCTTTCGCTCGCCATCGGCAAGAAGGGCCAGAACGTTCGCCTAGCGGCGAAGCTGACGGGCTGGAAGATCGACATCAAGAGCGAGGAGGAGAAGCGCCGCGAGGTCGAGGCCCAGCTCGCGGGGCTCGGCGAAGCGGAGGAGACGGCCACGCTGACGCTCCCCGGCCTCGAGGAGGAGCAGTTGCTCAAGCTGAGCGCGGCCGGCCTCGATACGGCGGACAGCCTGCTGGCGGCCATGCCCGCCGAGTTGGCCGCGGTAGCCGGGGTCGACGAGGCGACGGCGGAAGAGCTGCAGGCCGCCGTGCGGGAGCAGGTGGCGGCAGTCGAGCGCGCGGCACTGGCCGCCGCGGCCCAGCCGGAGGACGACATCGCCGCCGCGGTCGGGATGGAGCCTCTCGACGAGGCCGAGCCGGAGCCGGTGGCGACAGGCGCCGGCGCCGGCCCCGATCCGGCGCCGGCCGGTGAGACCGACAGGGGGGACTGAGAACGCACGTGTCCACGATACGCATCTACAAGGTCGCGGAAGTCCTCGGCATCCCGAGCCAGGAAGTCATGGACTTGCTCCGCACCGCGCACGGCATCGAAGTGAAGAGTGCGTCGAGCACGATCGAGGAGATCGTGGCGCGGCAGTTCGCACAGCGCATCGCGAGGGAGCGCAATCTCGATCTTCCCGGCGGCAATCCGTTCGCACAGAAGCCGCTCTCGCGTCGGGGCGGCAAGCGGGGCGGACCCCGGGCGGAGCCGCCGCCGCCCGTGCGGCCGAAGCTGGGACCTCCCCGCCTGGTGAAGGCAGCCAAGGCAGCCCGCGCCGCGGCGGCCGAGGCCGAAGCGGCGGCCAGTCAGAACGGCGAGACGCCCGCGGGTGCGGCCGTCGAGCCGGCGGCGGTTCAGCCCGACTCGCCACTCGCCCCGGCCGCGACGGGCGGCGGAGCCCCCGTGGAGCCGGCCGCACCCGCGCCGCCGCCCGTGCCACCGCCCGCGCCGCGAAGGCTCCCGATGCCCACGGTCCGGGTGGAGACCGAACCCCCGGCGCGCACGCCCCGGCCCGCCCGGCCCGCCGCCCCCGTGCCGCCGGTCGTGCGCACCGAGCCGTCACCCCCTGTCCCCGCTCCGGTCCCGCCGCCGCCGGCCGAGCCGGCGCGCGCCGCGAAGGCGGAACCGTCACTCGCCGCAACGGCCG
>JAPOWL010000074.1 GCA_026707615.1 Acidobacteriota bacterium
CCGGCATGATGACGTCGACCGCCCGCTCGCGGCAGAGCGGCTCGAAGCCCTCCACCCCGAAGAGGAACTCCCCGCCCGCCATCGTCTGCCGAATGCCCTCCTTGATCGCCCGCGTGCTCGCCAGGTCCGTCGGCGGCACGGGCTCCTCGTACCACGACAGCGACTGCGGCTCGAGCCGGGCGGCGACCTCGATGGCCAGCGGTACGTCGAAGTAGCTGTGGACGTCGATCTTCAGGGCGACGTCCGGGCCGATGGCGGCGCGCATGGCCTCGATGCACGCGATGCCGAGCTCCGTTGCCGCCTCGACCTCGGCCGCCGGTGCGTCGAGGGCCGGAAAGCCGTCGAACGGCGCCGCCTTGATGGCGCGGAACCCGTCGGCGACGGCCTGCCGGGCGTTGGCGGCGAACCCTTCCGGGGTCCGATCCGACGTTGCACGGTTGATGTTCGCGTAGGCCGGCAACTCCCGCCGCAGGGAGCCGCCGGTGAGGTCGTGTACCGGCGCTCCGAGCGCCTTGCCGACGAGGTCCCACTGCGCCTGCTCGATGGCGCTGAAGGCGGTGGCGACGGCCCGGTCGCCGGCCGCGGCCACGTCCCGGCCGCCCTGCCGGTAGCGATGAATCTCGAACGGCGAGCGGTCCCGGACGAGCGCGAAGAAGGGCTCGAGCTCGGGGAGCTCCGTCCGCCGCCCCAGCGAAGCCTCGCCCAGGCCGGTCTGTCCGTCGTTCGTGGTGAGGCGCACGATGATCCAGCTCGTGCGGGCAGTGGCGCGCACGACGAACGTCTCCATGCCGGTGATGCGCAACCCGAGCTCCGCCTGCCCAAGCGGCGGGGCCGGTGGCATGGGGGCCGCGGCGGCAGGCCGAAGGCTCGCCGCGGCGGCGAGGGTCGGTGCGGCGGCGAGGAAAGCGCGGCGCGTGCAGCGTACGTCCGGTGTTGTCACTCTGGACATGGCAGGCACCCTCGCGGGGCAGGTTCGAACTCGGGTTCGGACGCGTCGACGCCGGGCCTCGGTCAGCCGGCAAGCTGGACTTGGTCGCGCGGCGCGTCTCGCCGACGCGCCCGCGGGGGGGCGCGCTAGCGGCTCATCGCGTACAACAGCACGTTGATGCCGAGGCCGTAGCCGTCGGGCGAGAACTGCCGGAAGAACCGGGGGTCGTCCCCTTCGCGCTCCCACGCGTCGGCTACGTCGGTGTTGTGGGTCATCACGACGAGGAAACGGCCGTGCTCGTCGCTGATGGCGCGGAAGTGGGGCACCGCGCTGTCGCTGCCCCGCTCGGAGGTCGTCCGGCCGCCCGACCCGTACCAGAATTGAATCGCCGTGATCTGCGGCACCTTCGCCACGTGCGTGAGCGTGCGGAACACCGGGTGGTCGAGCGGCACGTCACGGATCGGATACTGCGCCGGCGGAAGAACGCGGGCTATCTCGCTCTCCCAGTGCCGCCAGGCGGCCGTGCCCCAGAAGTCGTCCACCCACAGGAAGCCGCCCTTCAGGAGGTACTCTCGCATGCGCGCCGCCTCCGCGGCGCTGAAGCCGATCGTGCCGACGTCGGAGGCCATCGTGAACGGGCAGTTGAAGAGGGCGTCGTCCGTCATGCGCACGACCCAGTGGTTGGGGTCGCCGCGGCGGTCGGTGCTGATGCGGGTGGTGGTGAGGTCCTCGAGCCGCAACATGAGGTTGATCCCGGCGTACGGGTAGTCGGTCGACCAGCCCATCCCCAGCCGCTCGTAGCGGACCTGGTCGTACATGATCTTGCAGAAGGCGAAGTCGCGGTCGGGGAGCGACGCGGGCGGAAACCGTGGCGGCAGGTTGCCTTCGCCGACGCCCCAGCCCCACTGCGCGTGGCCCCCGGTGAGGAGCACCGACGCCAGCAGGATCGCCGTCAGCGCGAGGATGCGTCGCATGGCCTCTCCCGCGCAAGCATACCCCACATCGAGCGGAGCGGCGCGGCCCGGAGCTGCGGCCCGCATTGCGTATGATCCGTCGCATCATGGACGGGCGGCGGGCCGCCCGGGGAAGGACGACAGGTTGATGCGAGCAACAGATCAGACACCCGCGATCCCGGCCGGCCGCGCTCGTTCCTGGGCCGCGGCCCTCGCCGCGGCGCTCCTCGTCGGCGCCGGCGCGAGCGGCGCGGCGCAGGACCACGGCGCGCACGGCGGCCCGGACGCCGCGAGCCCGGAGCTGCCCGAGAGCTTCGCGGAAGCGATGCCGCTCTACGAGGGGGTGCTCGGCGGCCACGAGCATCCCATCTCGTCGTCGAACGCGGAGGCCCAGGCCTACTTCAACCAGGGCTTCCGGCTGATGTACGCGTTCGCCAAGGAGGAGGCGATCCGCTCGTTCCGGGAGGCCTGGCAGCGCGACCCGGACTGCGCCATCTGCTACTGGGGCGAGGCCTGGGCCTGGGGGTCGTACCTGAACGGGCCGATGCGTCCCTTCGAGGCGCCGCACGCCTACGCGGCGCTCGAGGAAGCGCTCGCGCGCCGCTCCACCGCGAGCCCCAAGGAGCAGGCCTACATCGACGCGCTGTCTACCCGCTACGTGGAAGACTTCGACCCCGCGACGCGCCGCGAGCAGGACGAGGCCTATGCCGGCGCCATGCGCGCGGTGGCCGAGGCGTGGCCCGACGACCTCGACGCGATGACGCTGTACGGCGATGCACTGTTCCTGCTGGAGCCGCGGCGCGGCACGCGCGACCTCGACGACCCGAACGTGCAGCGGCTCCACGGCGTGCTCGAGAGCGTGCTGGAGCGGAACATCCGGCATCCGGGAGCGTGCCACCTCTACATCCACGCCACGGAGTCGACCGTCGAGCCGGGGCGGGCCTCGGCCTGCGCCGAGCACCTGGGGACCGAGATTCCCGGCGCCAGCCACATCAACCACATGCCGTCCCACACCTGGAACGAGATCGGCCGCTGGGCGGACGGCGTGCGGGCGAACCTGGCCGCGTGGCACTCGGACCTCAAGGCGGAGCACGGCGAGGGAGTGGCCATCTATCCGAGCCACAACCTGCACATGCTGCTCTTCGCGGCGTCGATGGACGGCCAGGGCGCCATCGCCATCCAGGCGGGCAAGGACTACGCCAAGCTCATGGGCGACAGCGTGTTCCACGTGCTGACGCTGATTCGCTTCGGGAGGTTCGACGAGGTGCTGGCAGTCACGGAGCGCCCCCAGCAGGAGGTCGCGGGCGGGCTCTGGGACTTCGCGCGGGGCTACGCGCACCTGAGGGCCGGCGACGCGGACTTCGCCGAGGTGTTTCTCGGGCGCGTTCAGGATCTGGCCGAGACGACGACCGCGCGGTTCCGCTTCGACTCGGGCGAACTGCTGCTCGGCACGGTCGGCGGGATTCTGGAGGGGGAGATCCGGCGCGACGCGGGCAAGCTGGACGAGGCGATCGCGGCGTTCGAGCGCGCGGTCGAGATCGAGGACCAGCTCGAGTACTCGGAGCCGGAGCCCCTGCCGTTCGCGGCGCGGCACTGGCTGGGGGCGGCCCTGCTGGAGGCGGACCGCGCGGCCGAGGCGGAACGCGTCTACCGGGAGGAACTCGCCGACCACCCGAACAACGGGTGGTCGCTGTTCGGCCTGCGGGCCGCGCTGGAGGCCCAGGGCCGTCCTGCCGCCGAGGTGAGCGCCGAGTTGGAGAAGAGCTGGGCGCGATCCGACACCTGGCTCCGCGCCTCGCGGTTCTGACCGGCAGTCGGGAATCGACGCCGCCGGCCGGCCGTCGCAGCCGGCCGGCGGCACAGGCGGGATCTAGCTTCTAGTCGGAGATCAGCTGGCCCTTCAGCCACTCGAGCAGCAGGGGCTGAAGCTCGGGGTTCGCCTCGAACATCGGAAGGCCGTGCTCGGTGCCGTCGTACACCTTGGCCATCGACTTCTCGTGCCCGGAGCCGTCGACGGCGCGCGAGATGACGTCGGCGACGCCCGGCGTGATCGTGTCGCCGGAGGTCGCGGCGCCGAACACCGCGAGGCCCGGCGTGGCCGCGATGTGCGCGATCGCCGCATCGCTTGGCGGACCGGAGAGAAGCATCAGGCTCGTGATGCCTTCGTGGCGCGACGCGAGGTCGGCCGTCAGCATCGCGCCGCAGCTCGCACCGCCCACCGCGACGCGCGAGCCGTCGACGCCGTCCTTGCCCACCAGGTAGTCGTAGGCGATGTCGAGGTCGCCCGGCGACTTCATCATCAGGTTGCGGAAGCCCTCCGCGCCCGCCAGCGGCTCGCCTTCGCTGTCGCCGAAGCCGCGCAGGTCCATGGTCAGCACGTGGACCCCGGCCTCGACCAGCCCGCCGGCGATGCTGTCCCACGAATGGCGGTCCATGTTGCACTGGTGGATGAGGAGCATCGCGGGTCCGGGGCTTCCCGGCGACGTGTAGGTCGCCTTCAGCATCGCCCCGTCGTCGCCCGTGAGGTCGACGTCCATCGACTGGGCCGCAGCCGGGGCGGCGACGAGTGCGACGAGCAGCGCGCCGAGCGCTGCGGCAAGAGTCTTGATCTTCATCTGGTTCCTCCCTGGGATTCGGTACGCCGCCGGCTGCGGCCTGCGTGTCACTGGATCTGCGAATAGTCGGTGGCGTCCATGAAGACGGCCTCGACGCTCTCGACGATGCGGCCGTCCCGTTGCGACTCCTCGGCCACCCGCTGCCATTCCGGATCCGCCCGGAAGCTGTCCCAGTTGCTGGCCGCAGCCTCGCGGCTCGGGTGCGAGATGATGTAGATGAGGGTGTTCTCGGCGAGCGGATCGTCCTGCGGGACCCAGTAGCCGACGTTCGACATCCCGTGCTTCCGGAAGATGCGCATCGTGTGATCCCGGAAGCGGGCGTTCAGGGCATCCAGGCGGCCGGGGAGCGCGGTGTACGTCCTCATCTCGAACACCTTCTCGCTCTGGGCCTCCGCCACGCTGCCGAGCTCCGCCAGGTCGCCGG
>JAPOWL010000450.1:0-4657 GCA_026707615.1 Acidobacteriota bacterium
TAGAACTCCTTCGGCGCGATCCACGGGCCCTGCGGCGCGAACGTGTCGTGCCCCTTGCCCACGAACCAGTCGGAGCGGGTGGCGTTGCCGCCGGGCGGGCGGCCGCCGCGGTCGGAGACGTCGATGGACACCATGTAGCCGAAGACGTAGTCCTCTGCATCGTCCGCGGAGACGTAGCGCGCGGTCCGGCCGATGACCGCGCCGAGCTCGACCTCCCAGTCCGTGCGGTCGCGCCCGTAGGGGATCACGATGGGATCGCCGCTGCCGATGACCGCGCCGCGGCTCGGCTTCAGGAACAGGTAGGGCACGCCCCGCTCCTCGCGGCGGCGGCGCTGCTCGGCGGCGCGCTCCTCGGGGGTCGCGCCTTCGCTGACGTGGCTGTAGAAGTTGACCGCCGCGTTCAGGATCTTGCCCGGGTACATGATGGGCGGCCGCGTTCGCAGTTCACCCACCTCGTAGACGTAGTCGGCCTGCCCGGGGCCCGTCAGCAGATCGTTGTTCACGACGTGGTTGACGATCTCGTAGAAGCGGTACTTGAGACCGTAGTCCCAGCGCCCGATGAGCTCGAGCATGTCCTCCGGCATCGGCACGTGCGGATAGCCGGGGAGGGCCTCGATGGCGTACCTCGCGATCTCGAGGTCGATGATGTAGCTGTCGCGCAGCACGAGCCCGACATGGGGTACGCCGTGGATGTCGAATGTGCCGACCTTGAACGGCTCGACCGGCTCGACCCCCGGCCCCTGCGCCAGCAGGGCCCCGGGCGCCGCGAGCGCCAGTACCAACGTGAATGCCAGAGTGAGTCGAGTGAATCGCATGATGCTCCTTCGGACGTGTCCCATGGCGCGAACGGCCTGTGGTCGCGAACGCCGCTCGCTGCCCCCGGACCGCATCGCGTTCGCACAACGAGCCGCCCGCGCCGGCGCGGTGCGGACACGTTCTTCGCTGCGGATGGGCCCCAAGGGCGATGTCGCCCCGGTTTTACTCCCGCCCCGCTACCCTGTCAAGAATCCGCCGCCGACGGCCGGCGTCTCGGACCGGGGCACCCCCCGCACGAGCCGGCGCGCCGCAGGGCGGGAAGCGGGATAATGGGAGCCCGGAGCACGATGAGGAGAATCAGCCGAGGAGAATCAGCCGATGACACTAGCGGGCAGCCCGTCGCCTCGTTTCCCTTCCCGACGCCGCCGGGTCTCGTTGGCCGCCGCCATCCTCGCCGCCGGCGTCGCGGCGGCGTCGCCGGGAGCAGCCGGCCAGGGGCGCACGACGACCCAGGGCGCGCTGCCGAACGTCACGGCGGGCGGCCAGACGAACTTCACGAGCCACAACGTCGATCTCTACAACCGGCGCTACTCCACCCTCGACGAGGTGAACACCGCGAACGTCGGGCAGCTCGCCGAGCGCTGGTCGTTCGTCGTCCCCGCCGGCGTCGACGTCGGCCAGGTGACGCCGCTCGTCGTCGACGGCGTGATGTACTTTCACGCCGGCGCCAGCGTCGTCGCCCTGAACGCCGAAACCGGGGAGTCGATCTGGACGCTGGAGCTCGACTCCGGGGCGCGCAACCGAGTCCGCGGGCCGACCTACGCCGACGGCACCCTCTACGTCTACAACGGCTCCGACCTGGTTGCGGCCGACGCGGAGACGGGCGAGCTGGTCGAGACCTTCGGCGACGGCGGCGTCCTGCCGGTGGTCGGGCTCGCGCTGCAGCACAAGTACCCCGACACTTACCCGCCCACGATCGACCCGGCCTCGCTCGGCTACCGCATCACGACGCCCCCGGCCTACCACGACAACACGCTCTACGTCGGCTCGGCGCTCTCGGAGGGGCACATCCCGGGCGGCCTGGTGATTGCGACCGACGCCGCCACCGGGGCAATCCGCTGGGTCTTCAACACCATCCCGCAGCGGCCGCAGGACGACGGCTGGGACATCGCCAGCCCGACCTGGGGCACGGGGGCCAAGGCCGGCGGCGGCGTCTGGACGCAGCCGGCGATCGACGCCGAGCTGGGGCTGCTCTACATCAACACCGGCAACCCGTCGCCGGACTACGACGGCTCCGCGCGGCACGGCATGAACCTCTTCACCAACGCCACCATCGCCCTCGACCTCGAGACGGGTGCGCTCCGCTGGTACTACCAGGCCATCCACCACGACCTGTGGGACTGGGACCACGTCACGGGGCCGGTGCTCTTCGACGTCACGCGCGGCGGCCGGACCGTCAAGGGCGTGGGCGCGGCCGGGAAGAACTGCCTGATCTACTTCTGGCACCGGGAGACCGGCGAGCCGATCAACCCGATGGTCGAGACCCTGGTGCCGACCGAGACCAACGTGCCCGGCGAGGAGGTGTGGCCGACCCAGCCGATCCCCTACAACGCCCGCGGGGTCCCGATGACGCCCTTCTGCGCGACGTTCGTCGAGCTCGACGATCCGGAGCAGGCCGCGCGCTCCCGCCAGATGTACACGCCCTACTCGGTGAACGAGCACTACATCGTGGCGCACGGGGGCTCGAGCTTCGGCTCGCCGTCGTTCAGCCCGCGCACGGAGCTCGTCTACGTGACCGGCAAGAACGCGGGCGTGTCGCTGGTGGTCCGCCCGGTGGGCGACAGCATCCGGCCGGGCCCGCACGGGGACGGCCACAGCGCCAACATCGAGGAGATCAGCCGCATCCCGGACTACCCGCCGACCACGACGGTGACGGCCTACGAGCCGGTCAGCGGCGAGGAGGCGTGGCAGCAGGTGCTGCCGGCGCTCACGACCATCGGCGCGAGCGGCAACCTGGCGACGGCCGGAGACCTGGTCTTCCAGGGGACCGACGCGGGCGGGTTCCACGCCCTGCACGCGGCGACCGGCGAGCAGCTCTTCCAGTACGACGCCCCGCGCAGCATCCGGTCGAGCCCGCTCACCTACGAGGTCAACGGACGGCAGTACGTGGCGGTGATCGCGACCAACACGATCCTGGCGTTCACCCTGCCGTGAAGGCTGGGCGCGTGCGCCCGCGCAGGGGACGATTGCCCGGCAGGCAAGGACGTTGCGGAGCACTTGGGGAGGCGCTCCGCAACGTCCGCCGACGAATGGCGGGCTACGGCTGGCCGGACTCGGCGGCGGCCTCGGCCTCTTCCACCCGCGCGCCCGAGAGCAGGTTCGTCATGCCGTAGTTGCCCTCGTGGCAGGCGTACTCGAACAGCGGCAGGTCGTTGCGCTTCATCGGGACGGCCGCCGTCCACGGCCGCGTCCACATCGTCGGATCCTCGACCGTGAACTCGTAGACGAGCACGTCGTCGGCGGTGCGCGTGAAGCGCTCCACGAGCCGGAGGTTCGAGGTCGACGCGACGAAGCTGGTCTCGCCCAGGAAGTTGGTGGTCTCGACGACCAGCGAGTCGCCCTCCCATCGGCCGCGCGAGTCGCCCACCCACTGCCGCACGTCGGACGGCAGGTGCGGCCGGCCGTCGAGCGGAACGATGCGGGCGTTGTGCACCATCTCGTTCAGGATGACGACGGTGTCGGGCGTCTGGAAGAGTTGCACGTTGTTGTTGTAGGCGCTGGGCAGCATCGGCGGGCCGGCGTTGAAGCCCAGGATGCAGCGCTCGCCGAGCGCCCGGTCCTCGGGTCCGGCGGCGACGTTGCCGAACAGCACCGCGAAGAAGCGCTCCGCCTCCGCCTGACCGGCTTCGGTGTACGGGATCCGGCCGTCGGCGGGGTCGATGATCAGCGACGTCCGGCGGTCGTCGATGACGTTGGTGCCGTAGTCCCACCAGAACTGGTTGTAGGCCCGCTCGACGTCGCTGCCGATGCCGAACGGCAGCTCCGCGCCGTCCCGCCGGTCGGCGTCGCGCGCCGCGAGCTGCTGCGCCTCGAACTCCGCCGCTTCCTCGGCCGTCAGGAACTCCTTGTCCCCGAGCTCCACCGGCCGTTCCAGCGGGGTCAGCGTGCGGAAGTCCCACACGCCCTGGATGTCCGGATCCCCCCAGGCCGTCCGCTGCTCCGTCTGCCCCGCGGACGCGGCCGGAAGCAGCATCAGGGCCGCGAGCGCGGCTGCGGTGGCGCCCCGGCGGCACATCACGAAAGCTCCATCCCTCATCATGCCCTCCCCGCCCCGTGGCGGTCGTTGCTCGTCCTCCGCATGATCGCCCATCGGCCGGCACGGCGCAACCGCCGCCAGGCGCAGATGCCGCCGACGCCCGAACCCCGGCCGCGGCCCCCAAGCTGCGTCCGACCCCGCAGGCGGCGCCGAAGCTCCGCTGGCGCGCGCCGTCGTAAGCGGAACCGCCGCGGCGCGCGTAGGTAGTGAGAGGAGCATCGAAGCATGGAGCGAGCTGCTGCGCGCAGACTGGGGTGGCTCGGGACGGGGCTGGCGCTGCTGGCCTCGACCGTGGCGGCGGGCGAGGTCGCGGTACGGACGGATGCGCCTCGCCTCGTGGGGACGCGCGGGCCCGGGCTCGCGGCCCAGGCGCCGCGCGGGACGGCACCGGGCACGGGTGGCGCATCCGGACAGGGTGTCGCCGTGCACGTGTTCGCGAACGTCAGCGGCACGGCCGCGGATGCCTGGTTCGGCGCCGGCATCGCCGAGACGCTGTCCGCCGCGCTCGAGAGCAACGGCATCCCCGTGCTCCGCGGCGCCGCCGGCGGCGAGCCGGCCGACGGTGCGCGGTGGACCATCGGCGGC
>JAPOWL010000450.1:4667-4919 GCA_026707615.1 Acidobacteriota bacterium
ATCGGCGGCGGCTACCAGCGGCTGGGCGAGCGCCTGCGGATCACGGCCCGCCTCGCGGACACGTCGACCGGTGCGGTGGTGCGGACGGCGATCGTGGACGGCGCGGTGGCGGAGCTCTTCGCCCTGCAGGATCGCCTCGCGGACGATCTGCTGGCGGGGATGCGGCTGGCGCGCGAGACCGCGGGGACCCTGGCGGGCGCCGGCTCCGCGGCCGGCGTCGCGGCCGCGGAGCCGGCGGCAAGCGGAGGGCGA
>JAPOWL010000618.1 GCA_026707615.1 Acidobacteriota bacterium
ACCAGTCGTCGGTCGCGATGCCGCTGATGTTGGAGAACGGGAGGATGGCGACGGCCCCGTTGTCGGCTGCGCCGGCCTCCTGCGCCGCCGCGGGCACCGGGACCAGCCCGGCGAGGAGCAGAATCAGCGCCGCCCCGCCGACGCGCGCGAGTTGTGCCATCCCGTGCTCCTTCCAGCCCCGCGGCGTCGCCGACGTGCCCCTTGCGCGCGCGCGAGACTCCGCTCGCGCGAGACCCTTGCGTCGCCCATGCTACGTGCAGACTTCCGGCGCCGCCAACCCGTCGCAGGCTCCGCCCTGGAGCTGGTTCCTAGCGCCGCCAACCCGTCGCAGGCGCCGGGTAGGCCCCAGCCCCCACCGCCCCAGGAGCTCGCGCCGCGGAACTCCACTGCGTTGCGTTCTACGGCGCAAGCGCGACCGTGCGGTCGCGTCGGGAGTCTGCGCGCGCGAGAGAGTCTTGCGTCGCCGGTCCTGCGGCGCAGACTCCCTGGCTCCTAGAAGCGGAACAGTCGCGTCAGCTTGACGATGAAGGCGCGGTTCTGGAGGAGAGGCGCCCCGCGCAACGAGGTGTCGCGGGTGTCGTTGTAGACGACGAAGAGCTCGCTCCCGGGCTGGTACTCCCACCGCAGCCGCAGGTTGGTGCCGAGCGACGCGTTGCTGGAGTTGTACTGAATCAGGCCGCCGAAGAACATGCGGGGGGTCAGGGTGTAGGTGACCCGGCTCGTGAGCAGCGGGATGGTCGCCGCGCCGATCGGCAGCTCGATGCGGTTGAGCGAGATGCCCGGCTCGACCGAGAACTGCGGCGTCAGCTCGACGCGCCCGCGCCGGTAGCCGAGGGCGGTGATCGTCCCGTCGTAGAAGCCGCCCCGCTGGAAGGTCACGGTCCCCGAGACGCGGCGCTGCGCACCTATCGAGTACGACACGTAGTAGTCCTGGAAGTCGTAGTGGCCGGGGTTGATGGAGACGTCCCCGCCCAGGGGGAAGGCATACGGGATCAGCTCGTAGCTGCGTTGCGTGTCGAGGCCGAACCGGTCGCCGTTCTCGAACTCGGTCTGGAAGCGGAGCTGCGCGATGCGGGTCTCGACCGTGCCCGCGCCCGTCTCGATGTAGTCGAGGCTGGCGCCGACGGTGAACTGCCGGACGGACTCGATGGCGCGGGGCCGGGGGGCGTAGTTGGCGGTGGCGAAGGTGCGGCGGAAATCCGCCCGCCGCAGGAAGCCCATCTCCGGGTTGAAGTTGGAGCCGACGCGCAGGTGGTCGAGCTGCAGCGCGAAGAGGTCGCCGTTGTAGGTGAACACGCCCTGGTAGCTGGCGTCGTCGCCCTCGCGCCCGGCCGTTCGCGACGCGGCGTAGTAGCCGTTCACGTACACGTTGTCGAAGAAGGCGAACTGCCCGTCGGCGCCGTAGACCTCGTTCGATCCGGGGCCGCTGAGCGAGACCGAGCGGCCCGTGTAGATGGCGCCGATCCGGCTGCGGCGCAGGATGTCGCGGCTCACGCGGAGGACGGTGAAGGCGGTCGGCTCGGCGCCGACGGTCTCCTCGCTCCCGGTGCCGATGCCGAGCGCCCCGATGCTGAACGGACCGACCCGGCCCGTGAGGCGCCCGCCGCCGAGGATCGGCACGGTGCGGCTGACCCCGTCCCGCTGCTCGAGGCCGATCCGCCGGCTGAAGAAGATGATCGGGACGTCGCCGCCCCCGAAGAAGCCGCCTCCGCCCGTCCGCCGGGCACCCCCGCCGCCGCCCCCCCCGCCGCCGAAGAAGGCGCCGCGCCCGAAGTCGAAGATGCCGCGGCCTTCGAGGAAGAAGTCGCGCTTCTCGGGGAAGAACAGGCTGAAGCGCGTGAGGTTGACCTGCTGCTCGTCCACCTCGACCTGCGCGAAGTCGGTGTTGTAGGTGAAGTCGGCGGTCAGGTTCTCGGTGACGCCGTACTTGACGTCGAGGCCGGCGTCGCCGGTGCCGTCGTTGCGGATGCCGCTGGCGATGTCGCTGGCCAGCCCGCCGATCGCGTAGGGCTTCATCTCGAACGTCCGGTTGCCCGCCGGCACGTCCAGACCCGTCAGCGTGGCCCCGGCCGACACCCGGAACTCGCCGGGTCCGCCGGAGATCGGGACGGGATTCAGGTAGGTCCGCTCGTTCTTCCAGCTGATGTGCCGGCCGAGCTGCAACCCCCAGAGCTGCCCGGCGCCGGGGCGGAAGCGGATCGACTTGAAGGGAATCTCCATCTCGACCGTCCAGCCGCCGTCGAAGCGGCCGACGCTGGAATCCCAGACCGGGTTCCAGTCGATGTTCGGATTCCCCTCGTCGGTGAGCTGGAAGTCGATGAAGCCGCCCAGGGCGTTGACCATGAACGCGAAGGCGTTCCGGCGGTCGTAGAACGTGTCGAACGTCGCGATGAGGTGCTCGTTCTGGACGGTCTGGAACGAGTCGCGCCGCATCTCGTTGGCGACCCAGCGCGAGACGGGTACGGAGGCCCACAGGCGCGCCGCGACGTACACGGCGTCGTCGTCGTACAGGATCCACGCTTCGCTCCGCTCGGTCGACGGTGCGCCCTCGAGCGGCACCTGCTGCACGAACCCGGCGAAAGGCGGGGTGGTCTCGTACACGCCTTCGTCGAGCACGCCGTCGACGCGCAGCGGCTCGTCGAGCCGCACCGCCCGCACGGTGGCCCGGCCGCTGGCGTCCCGGTTGATGGTCGCGGGGGGAACGGGCGGCGGGGGAGCCCCGACGATGGCCCGCCCTCCCGCGGCGAAGCCCGTGCCGGAGCGCCGCTGGCCGGCCTCGGCCGGCGCTCGCGCCGCAGCGCCCGCTGGCGGCGCGCGGGGCGGCTCGGCCCTCGCGGGCGGCTCGGCCCTTGCCGGCGGCGCGGTCCTTGCCGGAGGCAAGGCGACCGGAGCTGCGGCCGCATCTTCGCGACCCGCGATTGGTGGCTCCGCCGGCCTCGGCGCGGCAGCCTCCGCAAGCCGTGGCTCCGGCGCTGCCCCGGTCGCGGCGAGCCCCGGCTGCAGATCGGCGGCGAGCCGGTCCTGCAGGTCGAACAGATCCGCCGCCGCGCCATCGACGATCGACGTCCGTACTACCGCGCCCGTCGTCACCTCGAGGACGCGGGCCGTGATCCGCAGCCGTTCGCCCTGCCGCTGGTAGCCGCCGCCGACCACCCACGCCGCACCGAGCGCGCGGCCCGCCTCCGCGTCGCTCGCGGCTGCCGGCGACTCGCCGGGGACGGTGATCACCCCGGCGCCCTGGAGCGCCGCCGCCAGCGATTCGGCGATCCCGGCGCCGAACCAGTCGTCGGTCTCCATGCCGCTGATGTTGGAGAAGGGAAGGATGGCGACGGCGCCGGTGTCCGCCCCGCCGGCCTCCTGGGCCGAGGCGGCCGGTGCGCCCGACGCGGCCAGGAACAGAATCAACGTCGCCCCGCACGCGGCCGCGAGCCGTGCCATCCCGTGCTCCTTCCTGCCCCCGGCGATCACGCTCGGTTCCGCTCCTAGAAGCGGAACAGTCGCGTCAGCTTGACGATGAAGGCCCGGTTCTCGAGCACGGGCGCCCGGTCGAGGAACGCGGTGTTGCGCGTGTCGTTGTAGACGACGAAGAGCTCGCTCCCCGGCTGGTACTCCCAGCGCAGGCGCAGGTTCGTGCCGAGCGACGAGTTGCTCGAGTTGTACTGAATCAGCCCCCCGAAGAACATGCGCGGAGTCAGCGTGTAGGTGACCCGGCTCGTGACGAGCGGGATGGTCGCCGCGCCGATCGGCAGCTCTATGCGGTTGATGGAGATTCCCGGCTCGAACGAGAACTGCGGCGTCAGCTCGACGCGCCCGCGCTGGAAGCCGACGGCCGTGATCGTGCCGTCGTAGAACCCGCCCCGCTGGAAGGTCAGGGTGCCCGAGACGCGGCGCTGCGCGCCCATCGAGTACGACGCGTAGAAGTCGTTGAACTCGTAGTGGCCCGGATCGATGGCGACCTCGGGCGCCAGGAAGAAGGGCCGCACGATCATCTCGTAGTTGTTCTGCACGTCGAAGCCGACGGTGTCGCTGCTTTCGAACTCCGTCTGGAAGCGGGCCTGGGCGATGCGCGTCTCGACGGCCCCGGCGCCCGTCTCGACGTAGTCGACGGTGCCGCCGAACGTGAACTGCCGGACGGAGGCGATGGAGCGGGGCCGCGGGGCGTAGTTGGCGGTCGCGTAGTTGCGCTCGAAGTCCCGGCGCCGCAGGAAGCCCATCTCCGGGTTGAAGTTGGAGCCGACGCGCAGGTGGTCGAGCTGCAGCGCGAAGAGGTCGCCGTTGTAGGTGAACACGCCCTGGTAGCTGGCGTCGTCGCCCTCGCGCCCGGCCGTTCGCGACGCGGCGTAGTAGCCGTTCACGTACACGTTGTCGAAGAAGGCGAACTGCCCGTCGGCGCCGTAGACCTCGTTCGATCCGGGGCCGCTGAGCGAGACCGAGCGGCCCGTGTAGATGGCGCCGATCCGGCTGCGGCGCAGGATGTCGCGGCTCACGCGGAGGACGGTGAAGGCGGTCGGCTCGGCGCCGACGGTCTCCTCGCTCCCGGTGCCGATGCCGAGCGCCCCGATGCTGAACGGACCGACCCGGCCCGTGAGGCGCCCGCCGCCGAGGATCGGCACGGTGCGGCTGACCCCGTCCCGCTGCTCGAGGCCGATCCGCCGGCTGAAGAAGATGATCGGGACGTCGCCGCCCCCGAAGAAGCCGCCTCCGCCCGTCCGCCGGGCACCCCCGCCGCCGCCCCCCCCGCCGCCGAAGAAGGCGCCGCGCCCGAAGTCGAAGATGCCGCGGCCTTCGAGGAAGAAGTCGCGCTTCTCGGGGAAGAACAGGCTGAAGCGCGTGAGGTTGACCTGCTGCTCGTCCACCTCGACCTGCGCGAAGTCGGTGTTGTAGGTGAAGTCGGC
>JAPOWL010000404.1 GCA_026707615.1 Acidobacteriota bacterium
GGCTGGCGCACCGACCGAACGTATCGCGCGGATCGAGGGAATCACCGGTCCGGCATGGCTCTCAGGAGGACTTGATCGAAGAGTGGAACCTTGAAAGCCGTGTCCCCGTGCGCGGGGCTGTAGATCATGCCCTTGGCGATGAGCCCGGACCGGCGCGGAGCGACCGACTCGACCTTGACTCCGAGTGCGCCCGCGATGTCGCCGGAGCGGTGGGGGCCCGGTCCGAGAACGGCCATCGCGCGGAGGTAGTCTTTCTCCTTGGGAGTCAACCGGTCGAACCGGACGCGAAAGAAGTCGCGGTCGAGCGTATCGATGACGCTCGGTCGGGCCGCGTTGACGTCGTCGTCGTCAATCGGATTCGCCGGCGCCGCGTTCCAGACGTGATAACCCCATTCCTGCAGGAAGTAGGGGTAGCCGCCCGATTCCCTCACGACGCGGTTCACCGCGGCCGACGTCAGCTCGACGCCGAGTTCCCCGGCCGGAACGGCGATGGCGGCGGCGGCTTCCTCCGGCGGCAGCGAGCTCACGGCCGGGAACTCGAAAAGACGCTCGGCGTACGACCGGGCGGCGCCCACCAGAGCCGGCAGTTGAGGCAGGCCGGCGCCGGTCAGGAGGACCGGCAGTCCGAGCTGGGTCGTCCGGTGGATGGCCGTGATGAGAGCGGCGAGCTCGTCGCCGGACAGGTACTGGACCTCGTCGACCGCCACCATCAGCCCGGAATCGCAGGCGCCGGCGGCCTCGCCGGCCGCCACGAGGAGATCCGTCAGGTCCTCTGCCAGCAGCCCCGAATCGGCCCGCCCGGCCAGGGCGTCCACGCCGATGGCGATCGAGGCCCCGCCGGGTAGCTTGAGGGTGAACGACTTGAGCACGCCCAGCGCGGTGGTGACCGCCCGGCTGACGCGGCCGTTCCACTCGAGCAGGATCCTCCGCAGGCGAACCGCCAGCAGCGTGCGGAAGTCCCCGTTCTCGGGCGCCTCGATGAACCCGACCTTCACTCCCTCCGCTTCCGCGATCTCGGCGAAACGGTTCAGCAGAACCGTCTTGCCGACGCCTCGCAGTCCGACGAGCATGCAGCTCTTGCCGGACCTACCGGTCAACGTCCTCCGCAGGGTCACGCCGAAGCCGTCGATCAGCTCGTCGCGACCGATCAACGCCGGCGGACGCGTGCCGGCCCCCGGCTGGTACGGGTTCCGAAGACGGTCCATGATTTGACAAATCTTATCGTATCTTCTTCATCATCCGACTACTGTTTCCTCGGCGAAGTAAGTTCGCGACATTGTCGTCGAGGCTGCGGCCGCCGCGCCGCGATGCGGCGGCGCCCACTGGTGCTGTACGATGTAGTTCTGCGGCCCGCGAGCCGGCGCGATCCGACTCCACGGACTGTGGGCCGACCGGTCCATTGCCGCGGCCCGCACCAGCGTCGGGCAGTTGACAGCGGGCCAACCGCAACGATGGCGCGCACGCTCTCATCGCCGCTGACCACGGTAACCGAGGCGCTCGGGCTCGCGGGCGCCGACCTCCTCCGGCCGATGCTGGCGCTGGCGGCGAAAGCTCAGCGCGCCGCAGTGGACGCAGCGCGGCGGCGGCACGACCACGATGGGAAGCGTGCAGCCGCACCGCCCCGGCGCAAGGCCGACCTGATCGCGGAGATCGAGGGGTTGCTCCGCGGCGACTCGCTGCGGGGCCTGTGGGACGGCCTCGACGAGATTCAGCAACTCGCCGTGCGCGAGGCCCTGGGCACGCCGGACGGGGTCTTCGATCGACACCACTTCCAGTTGAAGTACGGCCGGCTGCCCGCCGGTTTCGGCGGCGCAGCCACGCCGTCGGCGACCCTTCTGCACTTCTTCATCTACGCGCCGCGGCGCGGCGGCGTCGACCCGACGATCGTGCCCCTGGAGCTGGCCGGGCGCCTGCGGGACTTCGTGCCACCGCCTCCCGACGTCGAGGTCCCGGCGGCAGAGGAGCTGCCCGAGGGCGTTCCGCTGACGCGACGCGACATGGAGCAGGCCGCGCAGCACGACCTGCTCGCCGTCCTGCGGCTGGTCGAAACCGGACGCATCGCCGTCAGCACCAGCACGCGACGGCCCGGCGCCGCCGCGTGCCAGCGCCTCGCGGAGGTGCTCGCGGACGGCGACTACTTCGACTGGTGGGCATCCAGGGCGCCCCAGCGGGTCCGGGAGATCGGTCCGATCCGGGCATTCGCCTGGCCCTGCCTCGTGCAGGCAGCCAGACTGGCCGAGCTCCGCGGGTCGAAGCTGGCGCTGACGAAGTCGGGCCGCGCCGCGCTGCATGCGCCGGCGGCCGAGACGCTGCGCGCCATCTGGAAGCGGTGGCTCGGGAGCAAGCTGCTGGACGAGTTCAACCGCGTGGACGCGATCAAGGGGCAGACCCGCGGCAGTGGCCGCCGAACGATGACGGCGGCGGCGGGGCGCCGCTCGGCCGTCGCCGACGCGCTGTCCCAGTGTCCCGTCGGCCGATGGGTGCGTTTCGACGACTTCGGCCAGTGGATGCAGGTGGCGCGTCTCGATTTCGTCGTGAACCGCAACCCCTGGAACCTGTACCTCGCGGACCCCGGGTACGGCAGCCTGGGCTACGACGGCTCCCACGACTGGCCCATCGTCGAAGGCCGGTACGCCCTCTGCCTGCTGTTCGAGTACGCCGCCACCCTCGGCCTGATCGACGTCGCCTACACCGAACCCCACGGCGCGCGGGAAAACTACACGCACATGTGGGGCTCCGACGACCTGCTGTACCTGAGCCGCTACGACGGCCTCCATTCCTTCCGGCTGAATGCCCTGGGCGCCTACTGCCTCGGCATCGCCGACGCCTACGCGGCGAGCACACCCGCCTCGCGGGCCGCGCTCACGCTCTATCCGGATCTCTCGATACACGCCGAGGCTCCGTTGTCGCCGGGCGAGCGGACGATGCTCGAGACCTACGCCGCCGAGGAAGCAGACGGCGTGTGGCGCCTCGACCGCGACAGGGCGCTCGCCGCCATCGAGGACGGCCACGACCCCGACGAGTTTCGCAAGTTCCTCGCCGTGCGGGACTATCAACCCTTGCCCGAGACCGTCGACGGCTTGCTGCTATCGGCGAAACGCGGCGCGCGAGCGCTGAGGATCCGGGGGACCGCGTTGCTCATCGACTGCGCCGACGCGGAGATCGCCACCCGGCTGACCACGGGCAAGCGCACCGCCCGCCTCTGCCGGCGGGCCGGCGAGCGCCTCCTGGCGGTGCCGACGGCATCGGAGGCCGCGTTCCGCAAGGCCGCCCGCACGATGGGCTACGGCATGCCGCCCCGGTGATCGACCCATGCCCGTGCGACAGGTGCTCGATCGGGGCGGCGTTCCGGTGAAGGTCTTCACGGACGACGTCGACGAGGCGTCGCTGCAGCAGCTCGGCGCCGTCTCCCGGCTGCCGGTCGTGGTGGGCCACGTGGCCGCGATGCCCGACGTGCACGTGGGCATCGGGGCGACCGTCGGCTCGGTGATTCCGACCCGGCGGGCGCTGATCCCGGCCGCGGTCGGCGTCGACATCGGCTGCGGGATGAGCGCGGCCCGGCTCACGCTCGACGCCTCGCGGCTCCCCGACTCGCTGCGCCCGGTGCGGCAGGCGATCGAGGACGCCGTTCCCGTCGGTTTCGCCTCCCACGACCGGCCGGTGGCCGGCGACGCCGTGCTCGACGCGTTGCGGCCGGGCGTCGAGCGCATCCTGGAGCGCCATCCGCGCGTCGGGAAGATGCTCCGCAACGTGCGCGACCGTTGGCCGCGGCAGCTCGGCACGCTCGGCGGCGGCAACCACTTCATCGAGGTCTGCCTCGACGAGGCGGACCGGGTCTGGGTGATGCTGCACTCCGGGAGCCGGGGGGTGGGGAACGTGCTCGGCCGGCACTTCATCGCGCTCGCCCGGCGCGACATGGAGCGGCACCTCGCGCGGCTGCCGGCGAAGGACCTCGCCTACCTGGAGGAGGGCTCCGACCACTTCGCCGACTACGTCGACGCGGTGACCTGGGCGCAGCGCTACGCGCTGGAGAACCGGCGACTGATGATGACGCGCATCCTGGCCGCGCTCAAGACCTGCCTGCCCGCGTTCCGGGTGGCCGGCACCGCCGTCGAGTGCCACCACAACTACGTCGCCGAGGAGGAGCACTTCGGCGAGCCGGTCTACGTGACCCGCAAGGGGGCCATCCGCGCAGGCCGCGGCGATCTCGGCATCATTCCCGGCAGCATGGGGGCGCGCTCGTACATCGTGCGCGGGCGCGGCTCGCGGGAGTCGCTGGAGTCGTGCGCCCACGGGGCGGGGCGCAGGATGAGCCGTTCGCAGGCGAAGGCCGCCTTCACGGCGGCCGACCTGGAGCGGCAGACGGCGGGCGTCGAGTGCCGGAAGGACGCCGGGGTCCTCGACGAGATCCCCGGCGCCTACAAGGACATCGACACGGTGATGGCGAACTCGTCCGACCTGGTCGACATCGTCCACACCCTCAAGCAGGTCGTCTGCGTGAAGGGCTGACGCCGGCTTGCCCGTCGGCCGGACCCTGCCGCCTCACGACGGCCGAGGCCGGCGGCGGGGCGGGCGCCCCGGCCCGCGAACCGGGTGCCCGCCGCGGGACCGTGACCGCCGGGGCCGCTCAGGGAATCTCGGTGACCCGCTGCGTGTTCTTGCGGCGCGCGCCGGCCAGGATGCCCTCCAGGCCGTAGTTCCCCTCGTGGCAGGCGTACTCGAAGAGGGTGCCGTCGGTCCGCCGGAGCGGCATCATCGCGGTCCAGGGGCGCGTGAAGTTGTTCGGGTCCTCGACCGTGAACTCGTACAGGACCGTGTCGGGGTCCACGCGGCGGAAGCGCTCCACGACGTGCGTGTCGCGGCTGGAGCCGCCG
>JAPOWL010000409.1 GCA_026707615.1 Acidobacteriota bacterium
GGCTGAAGATGGCGGTGTTGGCTCCGATGCCGAGCGCGAGCGAGAGGGCGGCCACCGCCGTGAACGCCGGCCGCCGGGAGAGCGACCGGACGCCGTCGCGCAGGTCGCGGCCGAGATCGTCGAAGCCCCGCATCATCACGCTGCCCTCCCCGTCCCGACCGGTTCTTGCGTGATGACGGTCGCGGGCCGGCGGCGGTTCCGTGCCTCACCCGACCGCCTGCCGGGGCACTCGGCCGCTCCGAGCCCACGGGGCGGTCCTCACCGCCGCGGTGGCCGCCCAGGCGGAGGAGGGTCGGCTCCGAGCACTCGAGGCGGGAGCCGCTCCTCGTCCGCTGGGCGCTCAATCCTCGTGCTCGCCCACGGAGCGGAACATCGATGCCGACGGCGCGCGGTGGAGGCTCGATGCGATGCGGGAGGCGAGGCCGGGGAGCGTCACGCGAGCCAGCAGGTGGGCGGCCGCGGCGACGAGGAGGGTGACGGCGCCGACGGCGACGGCGGCGCGGAAGAGCAGGACCTGCATCCCGACCGCGATGGCCGCCACGATGAAGACTGCAATCCCGAGCCAGATCGGCACGCTCGTGCGCGTCGCGGGCGACGGGCGGCCGAAGGGGAGCCCGTCGGTCAGCCGCAGGGCCCCGGCCAGGTAGAGGGAGGCGACGGCGGCGCTGAAGACGACGAAACCGGCGGCATCGGGCAGGCCCCAGTACCAGCCGAAGAGCAGCAGCAAGGCCAGATGCGGCGCGGCCACCAGCACGACCCAGAGCGCCGCGTACACCCCGGCCGCGAACGGGCGCAGCGACGACTCGGGCGCGGCCGCGAAGGTCCAGGCCCCCTTGTGGTCGTTGCCGAACGCCAGGAAGCGGCACGCGAAGATCGTGCCCAGGCCCAGCACGTGGGGCAGCATGTGCGCCAGGGCGAAGTCGTCTCCGGGCCGGAAGGGGGAGACCTCGCGGCCGACGACCGGCAGGATGACGATCAGCGCGAGCATTCCGGCGGCGTTCATGCCCGTGTTGCGCAGGAACTGCCAGTCGCGGAAGAGCAGGGCGCGCACGTACCCGTACCCGGCGCGGGCCGCCGGACCGCCCGCGAGCCGGGCCACCCACGGACCCGCCCCCGGCAGCCTTCGTCTCCGCCGCCGGGGCGTCCGGACGCCGGAGCGCATCGAGCCGGCCACTCGCAGCAGGTGGGGTCTCGACAGCGCCCGGAGGCCGAAGCCGACCGCGCCGACCGCGACGATCGCCCCGGCTGCCGCAAGAGTCCCGCGGAGGCCGCCCGGCATCGCCTCCACGACGGTCTGAAGCGCGGCCGGCATCTCCAGCGACGTTGCCGCCGCAGCGGGCTCCGGACCGGCTCCGGACTCCTGACCGGCTCCGGGCTCCTGACCGGTTCCGGGCTCCTGGCCGGGCGGGTTGCGAGCGAAGGTGAATCCCCAGAAGGCGACGAGAGGGAGCGCCTGCGCCACCGCGGCGAACGCCTTGAGCCGGCCGACGGGCACGAATCGCACCAGCCAGCCGAACAGGCTGCAGCAGAGCAGCGCCACCACCAGGCCGACGCCCAGCGCGGCGAGCAGGTGCACGGCGGGGTACGCGAGCCTGGCGCCCCATCCCGCGTGGTCGAGCAGGGTGCCGGAGACCGCCGGCACGGCGTTGATGCCCCCGACGAGGTAGGCGATCACCGTGAGCAGATGGCTGAGCTTCGCGGCCGACCAGGTGCCGGCGCCGATCGGCTGGTGCGCCAGCGTCAGCTCTGCCACCGGGTTCACGAGGTTCTCCGCCACCTCGGCGACCAGGTGCATGGCAAGCAGGAAGGCGGTGAATCCCAGAAAGAGGAGCAGGTAGCCGGCGGGAGAGGAGCCGGCGGCGACGATCACCACGCTCGCCAGGCCGGAGAAGAGGAACCAGAGCAGGGCCGCGCTCCGCAGGGAGTAGTCCGCTCCGAGCAGCGTTACCTCTTGTCGCTTGCCCAGCGTCCCGAACAGGTCGTAGAGGAGCCAGTAGCGGTGCGGATCGATGCCCAGACGCGCGAGGATGCGCGCGCCCGCGGGGCCGCGGACGAGCCGGCGTCCGAAGGCGGCGACGGCGTTCACGGCCGGAGGCCCGCCACGATCTCGGCCGCCCCGCTCGCCGTCCCCTCGGTGCCGGTCAACTGCCGGAAGACGTCCTCGAGGCTGCCCCGCTCGGCCGACGCCCGGAGCGCGTCGAGCGAGCCGTCCGCGATCACCTGCCCCTCGTGGAGGATCAGCGCGCGGTCGCAGACGCGCTCGACCACGTCGAGGACGTGCGAGCTGTAGAGGACGGCCTTGCCTTCGGCGGCCAGGGCGGCGACGAGATCGCGCACCATGATGCCGGCGTTCACGTCCAGGCCCGAGAGCGGCTCGTCGAGCAGCAGGAGGTCGGGGTTGTGGAGCAGCGCCGCGCTCAGCAGCACCTTCTGCCGCATCCCCTTCGAGTAGGTGTCGAGCGACGCCACCCGGTCCTCGGCGAGGCCGAACTGCTCCAGGAAGCGGTCGATGCGCGCCTGCAGCCGATCTTCGGGCACCTCCTGCAGGCGGCCGACCAGCTGGAGGTATTCCTCGCCCGTGAGGCTCTCGAAGAGGCCCGCCGCCTCCGGCACGTAGCCGAGGCGCTTCTTCGCCTCGGTGGCCTGCTCGGGCATGGTGAAGCCGGCCACCCGCACCGACCCGCCGCCCGGCGCCAGGATGCCGGTGAGTATCTTGATGGTGGTGCTCTTGCCGGCGCCGTTCGGGCCGAGCAGCCCGACCACCTCGCCCGGCCGCACCGCGAACGAGATGCCGTGCAGCACCTCGCCGCCACCGTAGCTGAACGTCAGGCCGTCGACGGCGACCACCGGGTCGCCGGCGGCGATGGGGTTCGTCATGGGTCTGTGCGACGGGGCCTGTGTGACATGAGTCCGGAGCCGTGTCGCCAGAAACACGTCATTCGGGGTAGATGATACCCGAACGGTCGTCCCGGATTCCGGCGCCGCCTCCCGGCTCCGCGTCTTGCGGCGCGGACTCCGGGCGGTCCGCCGTCCGCGAGGGCCAGTGTACGATCGCGTGAGCCTGGGGAACCGAGTCGAATGAACGTCACCCGGCTGCGTCTCGCGAACTTCAAGCGCTTCACCGACCTGACGATCGATCTTTCGTCGTGCGCCGGCGCGCCGAAGCTCGTGCTGCTGATCGGCGCCAACGGCAGTTGAACACTTCCTTCTCGCCGCTCCTCGCAGCTCTGGACGGCCAGCCACTCGCTCGGGTTCATCCAATACGCGAGCGAGGCGGCGGACGCGGCCATCATCGACTTCGACGACCTCGACTTCGACCGCCCGCAGGTGCTGACCCCGTCGCCGAAGTCCGCGACCGTCTGCTCATGACGCTGGAGCGGAGCCGGAACAGCTCCGGCGCAAGGCTTTCGGTTGAACATGGTCAAGTTCAAGAGCTAGTATCAGGTCATGCTCAAGGTCAACATTGCCCAGGCGAAGGCACACCTCTCGAAGTACCTGGAGAGCGTCGAACGCGGTGAAACCGTCGTGCTCTGCCGCCGCAACGTCCCGGTTGCCGAGATACGCGCCCTGCCGCGGCAGCCGCTGGAGGAGCGGCCGGTGGGCATCGACCGTGGAATGAGAGTGCCGGACAGCTTCTTCGAGCCGCTTCCGGACGACATCCTCCGGGCGTTCGGAGGTGACAAGGAGCGGTCTTGAAGCTGCTGGTGGATACCTGCACCTTCCTGTGGCTGGCGGCGGACGCGCCGGAGCTCTCATCGCTGGCGCGCAGGGTCTGCCGCGCGCCTGAGAACGCCGTCTACCTGAGTTCGCTGTCGGCGTGGGAGATCGCGATCAAGTACCGCCTCGGTCGGCTGTCGCTGCCGGAGCCGCCCGGCCGCTATGTCGTCGACCGGCGCGAGTGGCTGCGGCTGCAGCCATTGGGCTTCGACGAAGCCTGTGCGGCGCACGACGCCCTGCTGCCGCCGCACCATGCCGATCCGTTCGATCGGGGACTGGTTGCCCAGGCGATCCTGCACGGACTCACGCTCGTGACGCCCGATGAGGCGGTCGCCCGCTATCCGGCGCCCGTGCTCTGGTAGGGTTCCGGCGCCCTTTCCTGGCTCCGCGCCTTGCGGCGCGTACTCCGGGCCGGGGTTTCGCGGCGCATACTGCTTGACACGCAAGCCAGCACTTGCGTATCATCGCCTGACACGCAAGCCACCACTTGCATAAAGGCTGGTTGCTCATGGACGTGTATCGCGCAATCGCTGACCCCACCAGGCGAGCCCTCCTGGACGAGCTCGTCGATCGGTCGGGTCAGTCGCTCTTCGAGCTCTGCGCACGCCTGACCATGAAGCACGGCATCAACTCCTCGCGGCAGGCGATCGCGCAACACCTGGACGTCCTGGAGGCGGCCGGGCTGATTCGCACGAGGCGTGAGGGAAGGTCGAAGCTCCACTGGTTCGTGGGCGGCCCGCTGAAGGCCATCGTGGAGCGTTGGCCAATCGCAACAGATGAAAGGACATGAGGGCAGATGAGAATCCACCTGGCCAGCGTCGCGGTAGACGACCAGCAGAAGGCGCTTCGCTTCTACACGGAAACGCTTGGCTTCCAGTTGAAGCACAACATCCCCTTGGGAGAGCACGCCTGGATCACGGTCGTATCCCCGGAAGCCCCGGAGGGGACGCAGTTGGTGCTCGAGCCCGACGTCCATCCCGCGGTGCGTTCGCTCAAGGAGGCGCTCGTCAAGGACGGGATCCACTGGACCGCCTTTGCGGTCGACGACGTCAAGGCCGAGCACGAGCGCCTCACGGCAAGAGGGGTGCGATTCGTACTGCCGCCGACAGACATGGGGACCATCATTGCCGCGGTATTCGACGATTCGTGCG
>JAPOWL010000508.1 GCA_026707615.1 Acidobacteriota bacterium
GAGATACTTGCTCGGGGCCGGATACGGGCACTCGTCGCAGGTGATGCTGCCCGGCGCGATGTCCGTCGGCGTCGGCACCGGCGGCAGGATGTCACCACCCTGGGCGCCGGCAGCGGCCGCCATACCGAGAATCACGAGCACCGAGGCGAGCGTTCTGAGATAGACGGGCATGGGTCCTACTCCGTGGTCTGGTCCGTGGTCTGGTCCGGGCTCTGGAAAATGTCGGCAGAATGTACCACGCGCCGGTGGCTCGAGCCAGAACCCCCCGGACACGCACAAGGCCGCCACCGGGGAGATCGATCTACGGAAGTCGATCTCGTTCCGGCAGCGCAAAGACGTAGAGCGCGTTGGAGCCGACAGGCCGCTGCTTCTCGGGGGTCAGGTCCGCCGGCAGCATCGTGCCCCAACTCCCGCCTCCGGTCCCCACCGGAACCGCGATGAACTGCCGCCCGTCGACCGCGTAGGTGATCGGGAAGCCCTGTACGGAGGTAGAGAGCCGCGTCTGCCAGAGGATGTCGCCCGTCGCGACATCGAAGACGTAGAGATGCCGGTCCCAGTCGCCGGCCACCGCGATGCCGCCCGCGGTGGTGAGCGCCGCGCTGTTGATCGGGGTCCGCGTGCGGTGGCGCCACAGCACCTCGCCGGTCCGGATGCTCATGGCGAGGAACTCACCGAGGTGCTCGGGGCTCGCGGGGTGCATGTGGTTGGTCCGGCGGACGGGGCCGGTGCCGCCGCCTCCCTCCACCCTGTCCACGGGACCGAAGACGCCGGTCTCGCAGTTCAGGATGATCGGGATGAAGAAGGCCTCGAGCTCCGGGTGGTACGACATGGCGCGCCAGCTCTTGAAGCCGGACGTGCTGGGGCACCAGAAGACCTCTTCGTACAGTTCGGGGACCGTTCCCTCGCGGTAGGTCACGGCGCCCGTCTCGGGGTCGACGTCGGCGAAGGTCTGGTAGCCGAGATCGTGGGCGCTGCGGAACGCGCCGGTCTCCACGTCGAGCTCCCACAGCACGGCCATCTTGCCCATCGTGAAGACGGAGCGCTGCCCGTCGTAGTCGACGAGGATCCGCTCGAACACCTCGTCCATGTCGAGCGACTCGGCCGGCAGGTGCTGGAAATACCACTTCATCTCGCCGGTCGCGGGGTCGAGGGCCAGCGTCGAGTTGGTGTAGAGGGCGTCCCCGTCCGTGCCCCGGACCACGGTCGCCCACGGCTTGGCCTGCGCGGTGCCGTGGAAGAGGGTCCTCGTGACGGGGTCGTAGCTGCCGGGGATCCACGAGTCGCTCCCGGCCCGGAACATCAGCGGCAGGTCGCCCCAGGTGTCGCCGCCCCGGTCGCCCGGCCGCGCGATGGTCGACGTGCGCCACGCCTCCTCGCCGGTGGCGGCGTCGAGGCCGACGATGTAGCAGGTGTCGTCCTGGTATACGCCGCACCCGGTCAGCCCGGCCACGATCCGCCCGTCGGCCACGATCGATCCGCTCGTGAACTGGAACGTCGCACCCCGCGCGACGTCGGTGTCCCAGGCCTCTTCCCCCGTCCGGGTGTCGATGGCCACCACGTGCCCGTCCGACGTGTTGAGGTAGATGCGGTCCTGGTAGATGGCGATGTTGCGGTGCGGCCGCCCGGGGACCGGCGCCGCGGCGCCCGTTGCCGCGGCGGCTTCGTCGCGGCGGTAGGTCCACAGGAGCTCCCCGGTGGCCGCGTCGAGCGCCTGCACCATCTCGCCGGGGTTGGCCAGGAACAGGACGCCGTCGTGGACGATGGGCGTCGTCTGCTGGCTCCCGGGCGCCATGCCCCAGCTCCAGACGAGCCGCAGATCATCGACGTTCTCCGTCGTGATCTGGTCGAGCGGGCTGTGACCCTGCCCGTCGAGCGTCCGTCGCCAGTTGAGCCAGTCGGCCGGATCCGGGTCCTGCAGCATGGCGTCGGTCACGGGCGTGAGCGACTCGATCCGGCTTCCGTCCTGCGCGGATGCTCCCGCAACGGCGAGCAGCAGCGCGACAGGCACGAGGCTGGCGGCGAGTCGGGGAGGCAGCGGCGATCTCATGACAGTTCTCCTCCTGTCGCTCTCGCGGGGCCGCCGTCGGGTCTCGCGCAGCCTCCGCCGAGCCCGGACGACCGCTCGGTCAGTCCGACGTCCGCAGGAAGGCGACGGCGAACGCGGTTCCCGCCGCGACGACGACGCCGGTCGCCGTGAGAGCGATCCCGATCATCCACTTGATCAGTCGGGCCTCGAGCGCCGCGATGTCCGCTCGGACCTCGGCGCGGTGGGTGTCGAGGTCCGCCCGGGTGGCGGGATCGGCGTGCTCGACCGCCTGCTGCACGACGTGCGTGATGGCGTCGGCCTGCCCGGACTCGATGCCCGCGTCCTTCAGCTCGCGGGCGAGCGTCGCCGTGTCGAGCATCCTGGCACCCAGTCTAGCCCGAACGAGGACTTGCAGAGAGGCCATCGAGTTGGCTGTTCCTCTTGGTGGTGAGCACCTTGGTGAGGCGGCGCCGACGCCCTTCAAACCCGACGCGGCGAGGCCCGTGAACGACGCACCCCGGTCCTGGTCCAACTCCGCGGGCCGCCAGTCGGCCTTCGCGGTCGCCGTCCATGGTTCGACGTCCTATATGGTGGAACGCATGGCGGTCCTGGAGGCTCGTGGCCTGCACAAGCGGTATGCGCGCGGCGACACCGAGGTGACGGCGGTGGCCGGCGTGAGCCTCACGCTCGACCGTGGCGCCTTCGTGGCGCTGGTCGGTCCGTCGGGGTGCGGGAAGTCGACGCTCCTGCACCTGTGCGGCGCCATGGACCGGCCGACGGCGGGGGAGGTGCGGCTCGAGGGGCGGTCGCTGGCGGCGCTCGACGACGATGCGCTGACGCGGGTGCGGCGCGCGAGAATCGGCTTCGTCTTTCAGACCTTCAACCTGCTGCCGACGCTGACGGTGGGCGAGAACATCGGATTGCCCCTGCTCCTGGCCGGTCGCGATCCGCGAGACGTGACGCCGCGCGTGGGGGAGTGGGCGGAGCGGGTGGGCATCTCGCACCGGCTCGACCACGTGCCGGCCCAGCTCTCCGGCGGCGAGGCGCAGCGCACGGCGGTCGCTCGGGCCATGGTGCACGACCCGGTGTTGGTGCTCGCGGACGAGCCGACCGGCAATCTCGACAGCGCGAACGGCCGGCGGATCGTGGAGTTGCTGCGGGACGTGAACCGGAGTTCCGGGGCGGCGGTGCTGCTCGTCACCCACGATCCCGCGGTCGCCGCGGCGGCGGCACAGATCCTCGAGATGCGTGACGGGCGGCTGGTCGCGGCCGCCGATGCCAAGCCTGACCCGGACGGCGCGAGAGGAGCGTCGTCGGAATCGGGTTCGGATGCGGTGCCGTCGGAAGAACTGGCCGCCACGTCGAAGGCAGCGCGCGGGCGCACACCGACGATCGCAGGAACGCCTCCTGTTGCGGAGCGGCCGACTCCGTGACGCTGTTCCGCACGTTCATCGTTCGCGCCCTCCGGCAGCAGCGTCTGCGGAGCGCCGTCACCGTCGCGAGCCTCGCGGTCGGGGTCGGCGTCGTCGTCGCCATCCAACTCGCCAACGGCGCCTCGGTGCGCGGGTTCGAGACGGCCCTGGAGGCCATTGCCGGACGCACGTCTCTCGAGATCACGGCGTCGGGCGGCGAGCTGGACGAAACCCGGCTCGTCGAGCTGGACTGGCTGCGCGAGTACGGCCTGGTCAGCCCGGTGATCGATGCCGACGTCGTGCTGGCGGTAACCTCGGCCGCCGCGGCGCCGCGCGGGAGAGACGGACCGGATTCCCGCGCGGCGCGGTTCGAGCCCGCGGCCGGCCCGCCCGTCGATCCGCCGGCAGCTCTGGAGACGGTGCGGCTGCTCGGCGTCGACATCCTCCGCGACCGGCCGTTCCGCGACTACCCGTTGCTGGAGGGCGATGCAGTTCGGGAGACGACCACCGAGGCGTTTCTCGATCGCCTCACCGATCCGCGGTCGGTCATCCTAACCCGCGCGCGGGCGAACCGTCACGGTGTCGCGATCGGCGACCCGGTGGCGCTCGCGGCGGGGGAGCGGTGGGCTCGGCTGCACGTGACCGGCATTCTGGGCGCTGACGGGCCGGCCCAGGTCCTCGACGGCAACTTCGCGCTGATGGACATCGCGGCCGCGCAGTGGGCGGTCGGGAGCCTCGGGCGGCTCGACCGCGTCGACGTCCGTCTGGCGGACGGCGTCGACGTCGGGGGGGCCGAACGGGACATTTCGCAGCGCCTGCCGGCCGGGCTGACGGTGCGGCGCCCGTCGGCCCGCGGGGCCGAGGTGGAGCGGATGCTCCGCGCGTTCCACTTCAACCTGACGGCGCTCAGCCTGATCGCCCTGCTGGTCGGGCTGTTCCTCGTCTACAACACGGTGTCGGTCTCGGTCATCGCCCGCCGGGCCGAGATCGGCACGCTGCGGACGCTGGGCGCCAGCCGGGCCGCCGTCGCCGCGCTCTTCCTGGGCGAGGCCGCGGCCCTGTCGGTCGTCGGCAGCGCGATCGGCGCACCGCTCGGGTGGGGGATGGCCCATGGCGCCGTGAGCCTGACCTCTTCGACGGTGAGCCAGTTCTGGATCGCGTCGGCGGCCGAGGTGCCGCCGCTCGATGCGACGACGGTCGCCATCGCCTTCGCAGTCGGCGTCCCGCTCGCGCTGGCGGCCGCCGCCGTGCCCGCGCTCGAGGCGTCGCGCGTCGCTCCGCTGGCCTCCGTGCGCGGCGACCGCGACCTGGCGCTGCGGGCGCGGCTGCCCCGGCGCTTCATCGCAGGTCCGGCGGTGCTGCTCGCGGCCGGCGCCCTCCTCGCGCTGCCCGGACCGGTCGGCGGCCTGCCGGTGTTC
>JAPOWL010000517.1 GCA_026707615.1 Acidobacteriota bacterium
TCTTCGTGAGCGTGCCCGAGGAAGTGGACACCGTCGCCATCGTCGGGCAGAGCCTCGAGGTGGTCCGCCTCGACGGCCGCGAGACCTTCCGGACGCCCGGCCGGCCGGTCGCGGTCATCAGCGACGTCGAGGTCGAGTACCGGGCTCCCTGAACGCAGACGACAGGAATCCGAGCGTGCATGATCTCGTCATCGTCGGGGCCGGCCCGGCTGGGCTCGCCACCGCCATCGCCGCCCAGCGGGCGGGGCTCGACTTCCGCATCTTCGAGAAGGGAGTGCTCGTCAACGCGCTGTTCCATTTTCCGAGCCAGATGGTCTTCTTCACGACGCCCGACCTGCTGGAGATCGGAGGGCTGCCGTTCGTGACTCCGCACGGCAAGCCGACGCGCGACGAGACCCTGCGCTACTACCGCCGGGTGGTGGACGCCTTCGGGCTCGACGTGGCGTTCGGCTGCCGCGTGACCGCCGTGGCCCCGGACGGAGCGGGCGGCGGGTTCACCGTTCGCACGACGGACGACGCCAACGGAGAGCGGACGTGGCGGGCGCGCACCGTGGTCGTCGCCAACGGCTGCTACGACCATCCCAACCGGCTCGGGGTGCCTGGAGAGGACCTGCCGCACGTGTCGCACTACTACACGGAGCCGCACGAGTTCTACCGGCGCCGCGTCGTGGTGGTGGGCGGCAAGAACTCCGCCGCCGAGGCGGCCCTCGACCTGTACCGGAGCGGGGCGGAGGTCACGCTCGTCCACCGGCGGGCCGAGCTCGGGTCCTCGATCAAGTACTGGGTGCGGCCGGACATCGAGAACCGGATCAAGGAGGGCTCGATCGCGGCGCGGTTCGAGACGCGGATCGTCGAGATCCGGCCGCGGGAGGTCCTGGTCGAGCGCGACGGCGTCCGCGATACGTTGCCTGCGGAGGGCGTCTTCCTGCTGACCGGCTACCTCGCGGACCTCGACTTCCTGCGCGGCGCCGGCATCGCGGTGGCCGCCAACAACGTGCCGTGCCACGACCCGGAGTCGTTCGAGACGAACGTCCCCGGGCTGTACCTGGCCGGTGCGGTCGTCGCCGGCGCCAACCGGGGCGAGGTGTTCATCGAGAACGGACGCTTCCACGGGCGGGTCGTGGTCGACCACATCGTCCGCCGGTTGGGCCGTGCCCGGGCGACCGGCTGAGGCCGCGCGCGGGCGCCGCGCCGCGGGGCCCCGGAGCGCCGTCACTGCACGCGCGGTCGCGGGTGCGGGCTCCCGGCGGCCGCGCGACGCATCTCCAACAGTTCGATCAGCGACTCGCAACGCGCGGCGACCCCGTCGCGCTCGAGCAGCAGTTGCTTCTCCACGGGCTCGAACTCGAGGTACTGCGCGAGCGCGTTGACCAGGTGCTCGTCGGACATCTCCCGCGGCACGCCGGACTCCGAGCCGACCTCGCGCAGCCGCCGATCCAGCAACGCCTCCATCCGCCGCCGGCCGGAGCGGAGGCGCGCCCGCTCGTCGGGGTCCGTGCGCTCCGGCAGGGCGTCGACCGAGGCCAGACGGTAGGAGTTGCGCGGCGTCTCCCCGCGCACGCGGAACTTCTCGACACCCCGCAGGACGATGTTGTAGCGACCGTCCGGCAGGCGCGCGGCGTGGGTGATGGCCCCGGCGCAGCCGATCTGGTAGACCAGTGGAGTCGCCTCGTTCGACCGGCCGTCGCGGAGCAGCACCATCCCTATGATGCGATCCCCGGCGAGCGCGTCGCGCACCATGTTGCGATAGCGCGGCTCGAAGATGTGCAGCGGCAGGAAGACGTCGGGGAAGAGGACGACGTTCGGGAGCGGGAAGATCGGGATGTCCCGCGGAAGCGCAGCGGTGACCGGCACGTCAGTGGACCGTCTTCGTCTTCTTGTCCATGTAGTCCTGAAGGACGTAGCGGCCGAGCGAATAGGGCGTGGTGAAGTAGGCCTTGCCGCGGCAGATGGCGGCGACGCGGCGCACGAACGCCACCAGGTCGTAGCTGCGCGCGAGCATGAACGTGTTGATCATGATGCCGGCCTTGCGGCACTGGGCGACCTCCGCGAACGTCTCGGCGATGATCGTCGGGTCGAGCCCGAACGCGTTGCGGTAGATGCGCCCGTCCGGCTGGGTCAGCGCCGAGGGCTTGCCGTCCGTGATCATGATGATCTGGCGCATGTCCTTGCGCTGGCGCTCGAGGACGCGCCGGGCGAGGCGCAGGCCGGCCCGGGTGTTCGTGTAGTACGGGCCGACGCGCACGCGGGCGAGCTGCTTGAGCGGGATCTCCTCGGCCGAATCGTGAAAGAGCACGACGTTCAGCGCGTCGCCGGGGAACTGGCGCCGGATGAGGCTCGCCAGCGCCAGCGCCACCTGCTTGGCCGGGGTGAAGCGATCCTCGCCGTAGAGGATCATGCTGTGGCTGCAGTCGAGCATCAGCACGGTGGCGCAGGAGCTCTGGTACTCCCCCTGCGCCACCATCAGGTCCTCGTAGCGCACGTCGATGCCGGATGCGTCGGACGGGGACCCGGCCCGACGGACCGCGTTCAGGATGGTTGCGCCGGCGTCGAGATTGATCGTGTCGCCGAACTCGTACGGTTTCGAGGCGCCGCCCGCCTCGACCCCCGTCGCCTGCTCCCGGGTGTCATGACGCCCGACGCTGCTCCGGCCGGTCGACCCCAGCAGGTCGCGGAGCGCGCGGTAGCCGAGGAAGTCGAGGCTCTTGTCGGTGACGGAGAACTGCGCGGGCGGTGCGTCGGGTCCCGTGCCCGGCCCCGCGCCGGCACCCGGCTCGCCCTCGCGCAGCGTGACGTAGCCCTCCTGGACGAGCCGCTCGACGATCTGGCGGACCAGCTCCTCGAGCTCCGACGGGCCTTCGCCATAGTCCGCGTCGGCGGGATCGCCGAGCAGGGCCTCGGCCGCGTCCGGAGGCAGCACGCCCCCGTTCAGCAACGCATCCAGGATGGCATCGTGGAGCGCCTGCAGGGGCTGGTCGCCATCACCGCCCTCCGGCTCCTGCGGCTGGCCGCGGGGCGAGCCGAAGCCGCTCGCGAGCAGCAGCGTGGACAGCTTCGAGACCAGCTCCTCCAGGTCGATCCCGGCGAGCAGGCCGCCGGTGTAGCGTGTGTAGCGGTAGCGCATCAGGGTCTGCGGACCTGCGGACCGGCCCGCGCCGACCGGACCGTCCCCCCGTCAGTTGTACTGCTTCTTCCCGCCGCGGCCCGGCCTCTGCAGCTCCGGATCGACGTACGGGGGGCCGGGACGGGCCCTTGCGCGGGGCTTCTCCGTGGCCTGGTAGCTCCAGTCCTCGGAGCGGCTGATCTTCCGCTGCGCGCAGAGCCCCTCGAGCACGAAGTCGACGGCGGCGGCGACGAGCGGCCGCTCCGCCTTCGCCCCCGCGCCGGCGTGGGCGGCCAGCTCCCGGAGCCCCTGGATCTCGGCCACCGCGGCGAGGAGCGCGTTCGAGGAGGCGGTGTCGCTCGCCTGCAGCGTCCCGCCGAGGTCGAACCACTCGACGACGGTGCGGGTGTCCACGCCCTCGAACCAGCCGCCGAACACGTTGGCCACGGCCGCGCCGATCAGCGAGTGCGCCACCGTGTCCGCGCCCCGCAGCTCGCCCTCGTACTCGAGCTCGAACTTGCCGGTGATCGCGGGCAGGGCGGCGTAGACGTCGGTGACGCGGGCGACGGGCGACTCTCCGGCCGTGAGCGCCCGCCGCTCGGCGTTGGAGACGACGTTCTCGAGACACGTGATCGGCAGTCGCTGGCTGACCCCCGAGCGCGGATCGATCTTCTTGTCGGCACGTGCCTGGAAGGCGACCTCCTCGACCACCTCCCGCACGTAGCCCGGAATCTCGACCCGGGCGCCGTCGACCGTTCGTTCCAGCCACGCCTCCTGCGCCGTGATGGCCATCGCGTCGCGCCGGGCGCGCGGGTAGTGGGTCCGGATCTCCGATCCGATGCGGTCCTTGAGAGGCGTGATGATCTTGCCCCGGGCGGTGTAGTCCTCGGGGTTGGCGGTGAACGCCAGCAGGACGTCGAGGGGCAGCCGGACGGGGAAGCCCTTAATCTGGACGTCGCCTTCCTGCAGGATGTTGAAGAGGCCGACCTGGATCTTGCCGGCCAGGTCGGGGAGCTCGTTCACCGCGAAGATGCACCGGTTCGCGCGCGGCAGGAGGCCGTAGTGGATGGCACGCTCGTCGGTGAGGTGGAGCCCGCCGCGGGCCGCCCGTATCGGATCGATGTCGCCGATGACGTCGGCGATCGTCACGTCCGGGGTCGCGAGCTTCTCGACGTAGCGCGCGGAGCGCGGCAGCCAGGCGAGCGGCAGGTCGTCCCCCTCGTCCCGCACCCGCGCCCGGCAGGCGGCGCACAGCGGGGCCAGCGGATCGTCGTTGATCTCGCACCCGTCGACCACCGGCAGGGCCTCGTCGAGCAGGTCGGTCAACCCGCGGAGGAGCCGGGTCTTCGCCTGGCCGCGCAGTCCCAGAATGATGAAGCTGTGCCGCGAGAGGATGGCGTTGACGATCTGGGGCACGACGGAGTCGTCGTAGCCGACGATTCCCGGAAACAGGGCCGCCCCCTCCCGCAGCCGGTCCATCAGATTGTCGCGCAACTCGTCCCGGACGCCGCGACGTCGTACCTCGCCCGCGTCCACGGCGCGGCGGAGCTCCCCCAACGAGGTGGGCCGCATGGCCGGATCTTACCCGAATCCCGCCCGCCGCCCCGGCGCCGGCCGTTGCCGAACCGCCCCGCCCTCGCTACAATGCGGGATTGAGTCGGGGCAAGTGCGCCCGCCCGCGCCAGCCCGCTCGACCGGCCGATCGGCGTGCGTGGCGGCCGGAGGATCCCGACGACAACTGCTGGA
>JAPOWL010000069.1:0-3899 GCA_026707615.1 Acidobacteriota bacterium
GGTAGGGTGCCTGATCGGCTCCACCCTCCGGCTCGGTCTCGACGTAGGGCGAGACGATGACGTCGTCGAGCACGGCACGGAGGCGGGTGGCGGCGAAGGTCAGGTTACCCGCCCGGTCGCCGACGTTGCTGCCCAGGGCTACCGCGATCCGGCGGGGTTCGGCGGCCGACTCGGGACCCGGCCTCAAGAGGTCTGCTTCTGCTTGCACTCGATGCAGACGCGGGTCCACGGAATGGCGTTCAGTCGAGCCGGGGCGATCGGCTCGCCGCAGTCCCGGCAGATCCCGTAGGTGCCCTGCTCCATCCGCCGCAGGGCGCCCTCGATGGCCTGCAGAATCTTGGCGTCGGTCTGCTTGAGCTTGAGCTGGATGTGCACCTCGTTGTTGCCGCTGGCCTGGTCGGCCATGTCGCCCTGGCGCGTGTTGTTCTCCATCGAGGTCTGGAGCGGCTTCATTCCTCCCTCCGAGAAGATCTCGGAGCGCTTCTTCAGCAAGGCCTCGCGGTATTCCGCTACCTCATCCATCGTCATCGCCCGTGCTCCCGTGTCGTTGGCGACCCGGCGAACTCCGGCAGAGGGCCTGAAACCCACCAGTGTAGCATGCGGCGGCGCGCTGCTCCCGGCCGGACTCTGCGCGGCAGGACGTGTCGCGGGAGCGGTCCGGCCCGAGCGCCGACTGCCGGTGCGCCGGCGAGGGAGCGCTCGTGCCTACTCGGCCCGCAGCGTCGCGAGGGGCTTCCGCCGCAGCACGTCGGTGCTCGACGCAACACCGACGACGCCGACCAGAAGCGCCGTCACGGCCACGCCGACCACGGCGACCCCCGGCGCCACCTGCCACGGCACGTCGAGCAACCGGCTGCTCATCGTCCACGTCAGACCCATCGCGCCGACCGCGCCGACCAGCCCGGCGAGGGTGCCGAGGACGCCGTACTCCAGCACGTACATCGTGATGAGGGCCCGCGAGCTGGCACCGAGCGTCTTGAACACGGCCGCCTCGTACATGCGCTGGAACTTCGTCATGGCGACGGAGCCGACGAGAATCAGCACGCCGGCCAGCAGCGCAATCCCGCCGACGACGGTGATGGCCCGGGTGACGTAGCCGAGGACGCGGCGGACCGTCCCGATCACGGTCAGGCCGTCGATGACGGAGACGTTCGCGTAGCGCGCCACGATGTCGCGCTGCAGGCGCGCGCGCGCCTCCTCCTCGCGCGGGCCCTGCAGGAAGGCGATGAACGTGTGCGGCGCCTCGTCGAACGTCCCGGGCCGGAACAGGAACATGAACCCGCCGCTCCGCGTGTCGTCCCACTCGACGTCCCGGACGCTCGTGACCACGGCCTCGATCTCCCGGCCCAGCACGTCGAAGCGGACGCGGTCCCCGAGATCGATGCCCTCCTCGTGCAGGTTCTCCTCGATCGACACCTCGGGCACGTCGGAGCGTTCGGGATCCCAGAAGCGGCCCGCAACCACGCGCTCGTTGTCCTCGAGGTGCGCCCGATAGGTGACGGTGTACTCCCGGCCGAAGCCGGCCCTGCGCACCGCCCGGCGGCCCTCGATGGAAGTCTCCTCCCCCTGGACCCCGGTCACCCGCGCCCGGAGGACGGGAATGAGCTCGGGGGCGCCGCCGCCGCTCCCCGCGCCGGCCCCCTCCAGCAGCGCGCGCACGCCCTCGGCCTGATCCTGCTGGATGTCGATGAGAAACATGTCGGGCATGTCCTCGCGGAGCTCGAGCGCGAACCCGGCCAGGAGGTTCGTCTGGATGGCGCGGACGCCGATGATGAAGAAGCTCCCGAGCCCGACGGCGAGGAGCACGACCCGGGTCTGGTTGCCGGGCCGGGTCAGGTTCAGGACGGCATGGCGCAAGGCGAAGAGGCGGCTCGCCGCGAGCGGCCGGACGGCAGTCACCAGCGCGCGGCCGATCAGGTGGAGCGCGACGGCGACGCTCACGAAGCCGACGACGACGTAGAGGCCGACCTCCAGCGAAGCGGCCTGCCAGCCGGCGACCGCGACCAGGCCGGCCCCCACCGCGGCGGTGGCCCCGACGCGCAGCCAGTCGATCCCGGGGGGCGGCTCGACCTGCCCCTGGCGGAGGAGCAGCAACGGCTTGACGTGCCGGACGTCGAGGAGCGGCACGAGCGCGAACAGCACGGAGACGAGCACGCCCACGCCGATCCCCTGCACCACCGCCGACGGCGTCAGGTCGGTCGACACGGCTGCGATTCCCGCCGCCGCGGCCGCCTGCTCGGCAAGCGACGCCGGCACCGCGGAGAGGGCCGCCTGTGCGAACCCGACACCGAGCGTGGCTCCGCCCAGGCCGAGCAGCGCCACCTGCGCCACGTAGACGGCCAGCACGCGCGACGTCGTGGCGCCGAGACACTTGAGGACGGCGACGCTGCGCAGCCGTTGCTGCACGAACACGCGCGTCACGCTCCAGACGCCGATCCCGCCCAGGATGACGACGACGAATCCGATCAGGCTCAGGTAGTTCTCGGCCCGGCCCAGATTGCGCTCGATGCGGTTCTCGGTGCGCCGATACGACCCGACGCGCACGAACTGCTCCTCGAGATCGGCCCGGAGCCCGTCGACGAGCGGATCGATGGCCGCCTCGTCGCCGATGCGCAGGAGCATCTGATACTCCGCGCGGCTCCCCAGCCCGAGCAGGCCCGTGGCCTCGACCGCGTCGTAGGCCACGAGCACCCGCGGCCCGAAGGCGAACGCGCCGAGCTGCCGGCCCGGCTCCGTATCGATGACGTCGCGGATGGTGAACTCCGCCCCGCCGATCGCGATCGGGTCCCCGACCCGCAGGTCGAGCTGCGCCAGCAGATCGGGCGCGACCAGGGCCCCCCAATCGTCGAGCAGCGCGGGGTCGTAGGGCCGGCCGCTCCGGAGCTCCATCTCGCCGTAGAACGGGAATGCCTCCTGCACCCCCCGCAGCTCGACGACCTTGGTGCGCACGGACGACTCGTCCGGCAGCCGCACCATGGTCACGGTATCGACCGTGTCGGTGCGGGCTCCGCCCGGCTGCGCCGCGAGGCGGCGCCGGACGGCGGCCAGCGTCTCCTCCGTCCAGGGACGGTCGCCGCGCAGGTAGACGTCCCCGGCGGTCAGGGTGCGCGCCTCGGCCGTGAGTGCCACGCGCACGTTCTGGATCAGCGAGCGCAACGCCACGATGGAGCCGACGCCGATGGCCACGCACACGAAGAAGAACGCCAGACGGCGCCACGACGACCGCAACTCGCGGAGCGCCATTCGGAAGATGAACCGCATCGAACCGCTCCCCTCCGGGACTCAGGACCGCGCGACCGCCCCCGGCAACGCCGCCGCCGCCGGGGCCTCGATGCGCTCCGTGCGTCCGTCGCGCATGGACAGCGTGACGTCGGCGCGCTGCGCCAGCTCGAGGTCGTGGGTCACGAGAACGACGGTGGCCCGCCGGCGCCGGTTCACCTCGATCAGCAGATCGACGACCTGCGCCCCGGTCTTGCTGTCGAGGTTGCCGGTCGGCTCGTCCGCGAGCAGGATCGGCGGCGCGTTCGCGAGCGCGCGGGCGATGGCGACGCGCTGCTGCTCCCCGCCCGAGAGTTGCGACGGATAGTGGTGCGCCCGGTCGGTCAGGCCGACCTCCTCGAGGAGGTTGCGCGCCTCGCGCGTCGGATCCGGCGCGCGCGCAATCTCGAGCGGCACGAGAATGTTCTCGAACGCGCTCAGCGACGGCATCAGGTGAAAGAACTGGAAGACGAACCCGATCTTGGCGCCTCGGAGCTCCGCGAGGCGGTCCTCGCTCAGAGCCGCGATGTCGACGCCGTCAATCAGTATCGTGCCGGTCGAGGGCTCGTCGAGGCCGGCGATCAGTCCCAGCAGGGTCGACTTCCCGCTCCCCGAGGGCCCGACGACGGCGAGGAGCTGCC
>JAPOWL010000069.1:3909-4847 GCA_026707615.1 Acidobacteriota bacterium
GCCCCGCCGGCACCACGAGGTCGAGGGGGTGCAGGATGGTCAGCGGCTGCCCGCCGCTCTCGACCGTCTTGGAAACGCCGCGAAGCTCAATCATGGTTGGTCCGAAACGCGCTCCGAGGTTCCGCTCCCCTCGCCGCCGAGACGACCGAGCAGGGGCTCGAGGGCCGTCCAGACGTGCGCCGCCACGCGTTCGGCTCCCGCGGCGTTCGGGTGAATGCCGTCCGCCTGATTGAGTGCGGCCACCCCCGCCACTCCTTCGAGCAGGAACGGCAGAAGCGTCAGGTCGCGGCTGCCTGCGAGGTCGCGGAACACGTTCCTGAAGTTGGACGTGTACGACGGACCGAAGTTCGGCGGCGCCTCCATCCCCGCCAGGAGGACGGCGATGCGGCGGTCGGCTGCCTCGTCGACGATTGCGGCGAGGTTGTCGCGCATCTGCTCGACGGGGAGGCCGCGCAGCGCGTCGTTCCCCCCGAGCGCCACGACGAGCAGCCGCACGTCGCCCTCGAGCGCCCAGGCCAGGCGCCGCAGCCCCCCCGCGGAGGTGTCGCCGGACACGGCCGCGCTCACGATCTCGAACGGCCAGCCCGCAAGGTCGATGCGCTCCTGAAGGCGGGCGGGATAGGCTTCGGCGGCCGGCAACCCCAGGCCGGCGGTCAGCGAGTCGCCCAGGATGACGATGCGCGGGCGTTCTCCGGCCGGGGCCTCGGCGGCCGGCGCTGCCGTCCCCGCCGGAGGCGCGGGATTTCGGGCGATCGGCGCCGGCCCCTCCACGCCGCCGGCGAGCGGCCCGCACGCGGCCAGCGACAACACCAAGGCCACGCCCCAGCAGCGCGAACGCATCCTGCCCATTCTACCGGTCCCCGCTCCCGGCGTGGCGGGACCGGCCCTGGGAGCTTGCGCCGCAGAACGTCGACAGAGTGGAGTCCCGCGGCGCAAGC
>JAPOWL010000244.1 GCA_026707615.1 Acidobacteriota bacterium
ATCTCTTCCAGGCAACCGCCGAGGTCTGCCTTCAACTCGCCCACGCCGACGCGGCGTTCACGCATGGTCGGTCTCCTTGGAACGGTCACCGCCGCCCGGCGTCCGCGCCGCCGGATCGACGCCCGTCGAAGAGTTGGACACGGCATCCGCCATCTCGCCCATCGAGAAGAACACGAAGTCCGTCGACGGCATCGGGTCGACGCGCGCCGTCGCGCCCCAGCTCCCGCCCGCCGAGAGCCGCTGCCGGTCGATCCAGGCGTTGGCGAGCCCGAACCGCTTCGCCGGCACGTGGTCGTGGTGCAGGCTCTGCGCCGTGTGCAGCACGTCGGACCGCGCCAGCCCCAGGTCCGATTCGAGGTGGGCCAGGAGGTACTCGAAGTTGGCGTCGGAGGGCTTGTAGGAGCCGATGTCCTCCGCGGTGTAGATCGCATCGAACGCGACGCCGAGCTTCCGGTTCGAGGCGGCGATGCCCTCCCGGTGCACGTTCGAGAGGATGACGAGCCGGTAGTGGCGCTTCAGGACCCGCAGGGCGTCCGCGGTGTCGGGGAACGCCGGCCAGTGGGGAACGGAGGCACCGAACGCTTCGTCGAGGGCAGGCTCCGTCCGCAACCCCAGCGTCTCCGCGATGCTCCGGTGGACGCGCGTCAGGAGCTCCGGATACCGGAGGCCGGGCGTCGCCTGCTCCTGGCGGCTCTCGCACTGCGCGAAGGCGCGGAGGGCCTCGGCGCGGGTGACGCTCGCCGCGACCTCGCTGCGCATGATCAACGGCTGCAGCGCGTCCCAGATCCCGGTCTCCCAGTCGATCAGGGTGCCGTAGCAGTCGAACGTGAGCACACGGTAGTCGGTCAGTCGAGCCATGACTCGCGGACGGACGGGCCGTCTACTGGTCCTTGAAGTAGTCGTCCGTGTGATCCAGCCAGTCCTGGCGGGGCGGGCTGAAGATGTCGACGTCGAGCGTCTCCTCGAGCGCCTCGGCCTTGTGGGGCACGTTCGACGGCAGGTGCAGCACCTCCCCCTCGCCGACGTCCACCACCTCGGCGAAGTCGTCGCCTACCCAGAAGCGGAGCTTCCCCTTCAGCACGTAGGTAATCTGCTCGTTGTGGTGCGAGTGCTCCGGCACGATCGCTCCCTGCTGCAGGTAGACGTGCGCCACCATGGTGCTCTCGCCGCTCACGATGCGGCGGTCGATGCGGTTGGTGACCCGCTCCTTCGGCATGTCGTTCCACGTAAACTTGGTCACGGCGCTGGTATTGGGCATCCGTGGATCCTACCGGGCAACGGTCGAGGGCATTGACCAGCGCGGGGCAGGGCGAACCATGACGTCCAGTCTACGGGAGGCGGTCCGATGGGAGCACCTCTGCGGATCGCGCGACGGCTCGCACCGGCCGCGCTCCTGGCTGTGACCGTCGGCGTCGAGGCGCCGCGCGACGCGGCGGCGCAGGACGGAACGCGCGCGGGACCGCGCTTCGAGGTCCGCCACGCATCCGACCTGCACGACGGCCCGCTGACGGGGCGGCTCTTCCTGGCCTTCAGCCCCACCGCGGAGCCCGAACCCCGGATTGCCGCCTACAACTCGGCGCGGCAGCGAGACGGTCGCGTGCCCTTCTTCGCGGTCGACGTGACCGCCGTCGCCCCGGGCGAGGCCATGCTCGTCGACCGGGAAGCGGTCGGCTATCCCCAGGCGCGACTCGGGGAGCTCCCTCCGGGCGACTACTGGGTGCAGGCCCTGGTCCACGTCTACACGGAATTCCGCCGCCAGGACGGCCACGTCATCCGGGCTCCTCAGGATCAATGGGAGGGCCAGCGCTGGGCGTTCTCGCCGGGCAATCTCGTCAGCAAGCCGCGGCGCGTGCGCGTCGAGCCGGCATCGGACGCACCGATCCGGCTGACGCTCGCCGACGTCCTGCCGCCGGTCGAGATCCCGCCGGACACGGAGTGGGTCCGGCGCGTGAAGATCCGCAGCCGCATCCTGAGCGAGTGGTGGGGCCATCCCATGCACCTGGGCGCCGTCGTCCTGCTGCCGCGCGGCTACGACGACCGGCCCGACCTGCGCTACCCGATGGTCATCGAGGCCGACCACTTCACGCTGGAGCCCGCCTTCGGCTTCACCACCGAGCCGCCGTCGGACGAGCCGGGCCTCTTCGACTGGTTGTGGGACGCGGCGGGCGGGATGCGGGAATCCGGCTACGACTTCCAGCGGGCGTGGACCGGTGACGACTTCCCGCGCGTGATCGCGGTGCGGCTCCAGCACCCGACGCCCTTCTTCGACGACTCTTACGGGTTGAACTCGGCGAACAACGGGCCCTACGGCGACGCCATACACCAGGAGCTCATCCCGCACCTCGAACGGACGTTCCGGACGATCGGCGAGCCCTACGCCCGCGTGCTCACGGGCGGCTCGACGGGCGGCTGGATGTCGCTGGCGTGGCAGGTCCACTACCCGACCGTCTGCGGCGGCACGTGGACCTTCTATCCCGATTCGGTCGATTTCCGCCGCTACCAGCTCGTCGACATCTACGCGGACGCCAGCGCGTTCCTGGTTCCGAACGCCGTGCCCGGCGCGCCGGAGCGGATGTTCCAGCGCACCGTCGAGGGACAGCCGGTGGGGAGCGTGCGCCAGTTGAGCCGGCTCGAGCGGGCGCAGGGTTCGCGCGGCCGGTCGGGCGGGCAGCTCGATGCCTGGAACGCGGCCTGGGGCCCGGTGGGCACAGACGGCTATCCGCGGCGGCTGTGGGACCTGGAGACGGGCGTCATCGACCGCGAGGTCGCGTTCCACATGCGCGACAACGGCTACGATCTCCGCCACTACCTGGCCGAGAACTGGTCCCGCATCGGCCCCGACCTCGTCGGGAAGATCCGCATCTACAACCCCGAGATGGACCAGTTCTACCTTTCCTACGCGGTCTACCTGCTGGAGGACTTCCTGGCGGGCACGACCGACCCGCCCTACGGTGGCGAGGTGGTCCACGGCCGCCCCAAGAAGGGCCACGGCTGGTCGCCGTTCACCAACGCGGAGCTCGTGCGGCGGATGGCGGAGCACATCGCCGGCAACGCCCCGGCCGGCGCGCCGAACGCGTGGCGCGAGACACCCTGAGATGCAGCCGTCAACACGACCCAGCCCCGCGCGCCAGCGCCCGTGCGCCGCGGGCCAGCCTCCAGGCCCCTCGCGCCAACGTCCCGGCCCCGGGGCCCGCATCCAGGTACCTTCCCGGCCCGGGAGACCGCAGGAATGACCGACGCGCCAATCGACTGGGAGCACCTCTTCCGCCGCGCCCGCGCCGTGGCACGTCATGCCTACGCGCCCTACTCCGGCTACCACGTCGGCGCGGCGGGACTCGTGGACGACGGACGCGTCGTCGAGGGCTGCAACGTGGAGAACGCCTCCTACGGGCTCGCGCTGTGCGCCGAGTGCTCGCTGGTGTCGGCGCTGCACTCGAGCGGCGGCGGCCGGCTCGTGGCGGTCGCCGTCGTGGCGGGGCGGGACGTGGAGGATCTGCAGCCCGGGAAGCCGTGCGGCCGCTGCCGGCAGGTGCTGTACGAAGCGGGCGGGCCGGGCCTGCGGATCAACGAGCGCTACACGCTCGGCGACCTGCTGCCCGACCCGTTCGGTTCCGACGCGCTGGAATGAGGCGGCTCACGGCCGAGCCGGTCAACATCCCGAACGGGTGGGCCGCCGGACGACCCGACCCGCGCCGGCGTGTCTACTCCGTCACGATGAACGTGATGTCCTCGTGGGTAGTGAGCCCGCCGTCGTGCGCGATGCAGCGCAGCACGTACGTGCCGGGCTGGCTGAAGGTGGCCTGCGCCACCCACGTGTTGTCGACCGGCGGCTCCGGCGTCTTCCAGCCGGCGCCCCACGGGGAGTTGGAGTTCGCGCGGGTGTCCTCCCAGACCTTGATCTGCACGGGGTCGAACGTCACCGGCGCGTGGGCGCGGTAGACGAACCAGGAGAGGCGCAGCCCGGTGGCGGCGACCGGGGCGGTGCTGGTCGGCCGCGCCGGATCCAGAGGGCGCATCGGGCGCGGGGGCGGCAACCCGTCCTCGTCGTGCGCCGTGGCGACGAGCGTCACCGGCTCGTTCGCCGTCACCGTCCGGACGGACTCGCCCCGCACCGAGAGCGTGGGGGGCTCGTTCGCGGCGATCTCCCCGAAGACTCCGCCCCCGTTGTTCGCGACGCGGACGTTGTTGTCCATGTAGTAGTCGGGCTTCAGCGTGCCGTAAGCCCGCTTGGTCTCGCCATGGCTGGTGAGCGTCCAGACGAGCTCCTTGTCGCCGAAATCGGCGGGCACATGGATGCGGAACAGGAACCGGTTCCGGCGCGGCAGGAACCAGGTCGGCTGTCCCTGGTCGGGGCCGCCCGGCTCGATGCTGTTGTCGGGGCCGATCGGGAGGTGGAGCTCCTCCTTCCAGTTCCGGTTCATGGTCCCGAAGACGAGATTGAACGAGCCGTCGTCGTTCTGCTCCCAGCCTTCGTACGCCGGCACCACCTCCTGGCCGGAGTCGTAGTAGCGCCGCCCGGCCTGGCCGGCCGCGGGTTCCGCGGCCAGCCCGACCAGGGTCGCCACGACCAGGGCGGCGCCGAGCGCTCTCACTGCTGGCCTCCGGCCGCGACCGGGAAGTCGGTGGCGCTGCAGAGCGGGCAGCCGACGGCGATCTCGCCGTCCGCGAGATCGAGCGCCTCGCGCCGTTTCGCGACCTCGGCCTCGAACTCCTCGTCCGTCATGTACACGCCGCGCATCAGGTTGATGAACATCTGGTCGACCGAGCGGTGGCCACCACCCGACCAGTTGCGCGGATCGGGCACGTTGGGGTTCGACGGCGAGTTGTTGAAGT
>JAPOWL010000443.1:0-4347 GCA_026707615.1 Acidobacteriota bacterium
CGCCGCCGTTTTCTCGAGAGCGCCGGCCTCGCCGGCGGGGCCGCCCTGGCAGGGGCCGCGGTCCCCGGCGGCGCCGCGGCCGCCGGCCGCGCGGTCGCGACCCAGGCGACGGAGTCCGACAGCCCCGGAGCGCGCTTCCGGCGGCTGCTCGGCGGCGACACGCCGCCGCGCTGCATCAACTGCGGCGACGTCGCCACGGCCCGACTGGCCGAGATGCACGGATTCGAGATCGTCATGACGGGGGGCAGCGCCCTGTCGCTCAGCAAGTACGGGGTCGGCGACTTCGGCGTGATCACGATGGACGACCTCGTCGAGTTCTGCGGGCGCACGGCCGACCGCATCGACGTCCCGATCATCGCCGACGCGGACGACGGCGGGGGGAATCCGCTGAACGTCTACCGCACGGTGCAGCGGATGGAGAAGGCGGGCGCCGCGTGCATCATGATCGAGGACCTCTACGGCGCCAAGCACCTCGCCGGCTACGACGAGGGCAAGATCCTGGGCCGCGAGGCGATGGTCGACAAGGTGCGAGCGGCGGTCGACGCGCGGCGCGACGAAGACCTCGTGCTGCTGGTGCGCAGCGACGTCGTGGCCGACGGCGGGCCCCTCGAGGACGCCCTGGAGCGCGTGACGGCCTACGCCGCGGCGGGCGGCGACCTCATCTTCGTGCCCGGCATTCCGCTCGATCAGTGCCGGCGGGCCGTGGAGATGGCGGGTCGCCCGATACTGACCGGCGCCCCCTCGCTCGCCGCGGCCCGCGACGCCGGCGTGGGCGTCCTGTTCATCGGCGCGATGGGCGCGATTGCGGCGGGGGCCGTGGACCGGGCGATGGCCGAGCTGGTGCGCGACGGCGAGCTCGGCGAGACCGCCGCGCTGTCGCTCCCGGGCGCCCGGCGCCTGGAGCTCATCGGCAACGAGGCGGCCGCCGACCGTGCCCGCCGCTTCAACGCGCTCCGGGAGGACGGCCAGTAGGGCGCGGCGCAGACTCCCAGGGAGGTACTCATGGTCTCGGTCCCGTCGCTCTGGCTGCCGATCCTGCTCTCCGGGGTGCTGGTCTTCCTCGCCAGCTCGCTCTTCCACATGCTGCTGAAGTACCACCGGAGCGACGCCGGACCGCTTCCCGACGAGGACAAGGTCGCCGACGCCCTGCGTCCGCTCCGCATCCCGCCCGGCGACTATTCCCTGCCCTACGGCGCGGGGCCGGGCTCGCCGGAGCTGATCGAGAAGTTCAAGCAGGGTCCGGTCGCCATCCTCACGGTGATGCCCAACGGGCTGCCCGCGCTCGGGGTCAACCTCGCGCGATGGTTCGGCTACTCGCTCCTCGTCGGCGCGGTCGCCGCCTACGTGGCCGGGCTCACCCTGGGACCGGGGGCGGAGTACTCGCTCGTCTTCCGCGTCGTCGGCACGGTGGCCTTCGCCGGCTACTCGCTGGCCATCCTGCAGTCGAGCATCTGGTGGTCGCGGAGCTGGAGCTTCACCCTCAAGACGATGGCCGACGGAGTCGTCTACGCGCTCCTCACCGCCGGAACGTTCGGCTGGCTCTGGCCGTAGCTGGCGCACCCTGCGGGTGCGTCGGGAGTCTGCGCGGGCACGGAGTTCGTGCGTCGCCCGTCTACGGCGCAGACTCCTGTGGCTTCGTCCCGGTCGCCGCGCGCCGCGTGCTCATCTCGCCCAGGGCCACGCTGCGCTGGAATGCCGCGAGCACGGCCTTCGACATGACCGTCCGGAAGCTCCCCTTCTCGAGCTGGTAGAGGGCGTCGGCGCTCGTCCCGCCGGGCGAGGTCACGCGGTTGCGGAGCTCCGCCGGATGGACGGGTTGCTGCTCGGCGTAGATCGCCGCGCCGCGGATGGTCTGCACCACCAGCTCGCGCGCGTCGCTGCGCGAGAAGCCGAGATGCACGGCGGCGTCGATCAGCGCCTCCATCATCAGGAACACGTAGGCCGGCCCCGATCCGCTGATGGCGGTGGCCATGTCGAGGAACCGCTCGTCGTCGACGAACAGGTGCCGTCCGAGGGCCCCGACGATGGCTCCCCCCTGCCGGCGCTGGGCCTCGGAGACCTCCGGGGTCGCGGTCCAGACGGTCATCCCCTCGCCGACCTGGGCCGGCGTGTTGGGCATCGTGCGAACGATGGCCGCGTGCCGCAGGCCGGCCCCGATCGACGCGATCGTGGCGCCGGCGACGATCGACACCGCCAGCGCGCCGGGCCGCAGGCAACCCTGAAGCTCCTCGAGCACCGCGGGCAGCACCTGCGGCTTGACGGACAGCACGACCACGTCCGCGTCCCGCGCCGCTTCGCCGTTGTCGAGGGTGGTGCGGACGCCGAGCTGCTCCCGGACCGCGGCCAGGCGCTCCGCGTGCCGGTCGCTCGCGGTGATGCGGTCCGCCTCCACGTCGTGCCGCGCCAGCAGGCCTCCGATCATCGCCGTGCCCATGGCGCCGGCGCCGACGAAGGCCAGATTCACGTCGTTCAACAGGCTCGTCGCCACGCTGCTCCCATCCGCGCGCCCGAGAACCGCTCCGCGCTTCGGTATTCTAATGGGCGCCATGGACCCCCTCGCCCACACGCTCGTCGGGGCGGCGCTCGCCGAGACCCGCCTCGGCTCCCTGGGCCGCACGACGCTTGCGGGGCCCGCCCTCATCCTCGGCGCCAACGCCCCGGACATCGACGCCGTCACCATGTTCCTGGGCCGGGACGTGTCGCTCGGCTTCCGGCGCGGCTGGACCCACGGGGCGCTCGCGATGGTGGTCCTGCCCCTCGTGCTGACCGGGCTCCTCCTGCTGGCGGACCGGGCGGTCGCGGCCTGGCGCGGGCGCGAGCCCCGGGCGCGGGCCGGGCCGCTCCTGACCCTCAGCACGCTCGCGGTGCTGTCGCACCCGGCCCTCGACTGGCTGAACACCTACGGCGTGCGCTTCCTGATGCCGTTCGACGGCACCTGGTACTACGGCGACGCGCTGTTCATCGTCGACCCGTGGGTCTGGCTGCTCGCGGCGACGCCGGTGGTGCTGGCGCACAGCGCCTCGCGTGTCAGCGCGGCCGGCTGGATCGTGCTCGGGATCGCCGCCACGTCGCTCATCACCGGCTTCGAGGGCGCCCCGGCCCCCGCGCGGCTGCTGTGGTGCGCCGGCGTGGCGGCCATCGTGTGGCTCCGCTTCAGCGGACGCTGGGAGCGGCACCTGCCGCGGGTCGCAACCGCCTGCGCCGCCGTGCTGGTCGTCTACGCGGCGGTGATGGCGGCGGCCTCCGCCGCCGCGGAGCGGCAGGTCGAGGCCCTGCTCCGCGCGCGCGCGCTGTCCGGGGAGGCCGGGCCCTCCGCCCCGCTCGAGGTGCTGGCGAGTCCCGCTCCCGCCAATCCCTGGCGGCGGGACATCATCGTGGCCGATGGGGAGCACTACCACTTCCTCGAGCTCGACTGGCTCGCCGATCCGCCGCTCCGCGCGGTCGGCGGATCGATCCCGCGGGGCAAGCGCGACCCGGTGGTCGAGGCGGCCCTCACCGCGCCGCACGTCCGGGGACTCGCCACGTGGATGCGCCTGCCCGCCTTCGACGTCGAGGTGACCGGGGACGGCTACCGGGTGTCCATTTCCGACGTCCGCTACGCCCGCCGTCCCGGCGGCGGCTTCGGCGCCACGGTGGTCGAGCTCGACCGCGACCTGCGCGTGCGGGGGCCGGACGCCCGGCCGCGCCGCGCGGACGCTCGTCGGGCGGCACCGCAGACCGGAGGTGACTGATGGGGACTGCGCGACGGGTCTCCCGGACCGGGGCGGCGATGGCGGCGCTCTCCCTGCTCGCCTGCGCCGGGCCGGAACCCCCGGCGACCGGGGGAGCGGAGGCGCCGGGGCTCGACTCGGCAGCCGCGGCGGACGACGGCGCGCTGTACTTCCCGCCGGCGGACGGCGCGTGGGAGACCGTGGCCCCCGCGGCAGTCGGCTGGGACCCCGCACGCCTCGACGCCGCGCTCGCCCTGGCCGCGGACCGCGCCTCCACCGGGGTCGTGGTGCTGCACCGCGGCCGGATCCTCGCGGAGCGCCACTGGACGCTCGACGACCCGTCTCCCGCGCACGCCAGCGGCAGCCATCCCCCGACCGCCGGCGGGCACGCCGTGGAGGACGTCGCCTCCGTGCAGAAGAGCGTCGTCGCGGTCCTGATCGGGATGGCGCGGGCGCGGGGCCTGCTCGACCTCGACGACCCGGTCGCGGCGCATGAGCCGGGCTGGAGCGCGGCCTCCCCCGAGCAGGAACCGGCGGTGACCCTCCGCCACCTGCTGGCGATGACGACCGGCCTGACGCCGGAGCTCGCCTTCGAGGCAGCACCCGGGACGACCTGGCGCTACAACACGCCCGCCTA
>JAPOWL010000443.1:4357-4806 GCA_026707615.1 Acidobacteriota bacterium
TACCATCACCTGCTGCGCATCGTCGCCGGCGCGGCCGGCCGCGAGCCGAACGACGTGACCCGCGACTGGCTGACCGGGCCCCTGGGGATGACCGACTCCCGCTGGGAGCCGCGGCCCTGGGCGCGGGCCGCCATCGGAACCGGCTTCGTGACCACGGCCCGCGACCTCGCCCGCTTCGGCCTCCTCGTGCTGGCGGGCGGGGTCTGGCAGGGGCGGACGATCGTGGAGGACGCCGACTACCTGGCCGAGATGCTGCGGCCGTCCCAGGCGCTCAACCCCGCCTACGGCCTGCTCTGGTGGGTCAACGGGCAGGCGTCGGCGCTCTCCTGGGCGCTGCCGCCGGTCGAGACCGCGGGACCGCTGATTCCGTCCGCCCCGCCCGACCTGGTCGCGGCCCAGGGGGCGCGGGACCGCAAGCTCTACGTGGTGCCGAGCCTGGACCTCGTGGT
>JAPOWL010000025.1 GCA_026707615.1 Acidobacteriota bacterium
GCAGGCGGGCACCGCCCATGCGCTGCTGCAGGCGGAACGCGCGCTGGCCGGCGCCCGCGGGACGCTCGTCGTGCTGTCGGGCGACGCGCCGCTCGTGCGGCCCGCCACGCTGGCGCAGCTCGTCGAGCACCACGAGGCGCGGGGCGCCGCAGCCACCGTCGTCACCGCGATGCTGGAGCGGCCCTACGGCTACGGGCGCGTCGTGCGTCTCGACGGCGCGCTGGTCCGCGTGGTCGAGGAGGCCGACGCCTCCCCGGAGCAGCGGCGCATCCGGGAGGTCAACGCGGGCATCTACGCCTTCGACCTCGCGCCCCTGTTCGGTGCCCTCCATGCCGTTCCCGAGGCCGGGCCGAAGCACGAGCGCTATCTCCCGGCCATCCTCTCCCGCTACCGGCGGCGCGGCCTGACCGTGGAGACCGTCACCGCCCCGGACGCCCGCGAGGTGCGCGGCGTCAACAGCCAGGCCGAGCTGGCGGAGCTGGGCAGCGTCATGCGACAAGCCAAGAACGAGGAGCTGATGGCCTCCGGCGTCACCATCGAGGACCCCGCCACCACCTACATCGACCGCGACGTCCGGGTCGGCCCCGACACCGTCATCCACCCCGGGGTTACGCTGGAGGGACGCACCGTCGTCGGCGCGCGGTGCGAGCTCCGGAGCGGCGTGCGCATCACGGACTCGACCCTCGGAGACGACGTCACCGTGAACGACTGCTCCGTCGTCGTCCGCTCCGAGGTGGCCGCGGGGGCGCGCGTCGGGCCGTTCGCGCACCTCCGCCCGGAGTCGACGCTCGGCGCGGGGGCGCGCGTCGGGGCGTTCGTGGAGGTGAAGAAGTCGACCCTCGGCGACGGGGCGAAGGCCAACCACCTGAGCTACCTCGGCGACGCCACGCTCGAGGCCGGCGTCAACGTCGGCGCGGGCACCATCACGTGCAACTACGACGGCGCCGCCAAGCACCCGACGAAGATCGGGGAGGGGGCCTTCATCGGGAGCGGCACGGAGCTCGTGGCGCCCGTCACGGTCGGGCGCGGCGCCTACGTGGCGGCCGGGTCGTGCATCACCGAGGACGTCCCCGCCGGCGCGCTCGGCGTGGCCCGCGGGCGGCAGGCGAACAAGGCCGGCTGGGCCGCCAGGCGCAACCGGCGTGCTCCGGAGACGGGCGGCGACTGAGGAAGGCGAACGCCATGTGCGGAATCATCGGCTACCTGGGCGCCAAGCCGGCCGTGCCCGTGCTCATCGACGGGCTGCGGCGCCTGGAGTACCGCGGCTACGACTCGGCCGGCATCGCCCTCGTCCGCGCCGGCGAGATCGAGGTGCGGCGCAGCGCCGGCAAGCTCGACCTGCTGGAGGAGGTCATCCGCGCCGAGCCGGTCGACGGCGAGTACGGCGTCGGCCACACGCGGTGGGCCACCCACGGTCGGCCCACGGAGGAGAACGCCCACCCGCACCGCGACTGCACGGGCCGGCTGGTCGTGGTCCACAACGGCATCATCGAGAACTACCTGGAGCTGAAGCAGCGCCTGCAGCGCGCCGGCCACCGCTTCCAGACCGAGACCGACACGGAGGTCATCGCGCACCTCGTGGAGCAGGAGTTCCGCCCCGGGGGCGAGGGGGGCGGGCTGGAGGGCGCCGTGCGGCGGGTCCTGGCCGACCTCCGGGGCCTGTTCGGGATGGTCCTCGTCCACGCGGCGGACCCCGGCAAGGTGGTCGCGGTGCGCAACGGCCCGCCGCTCGTCGTGGGGGTCGGCGAGCGCGAGTTCCTGGTGGCCTCCGACGTGCCGGCCATCCTCAGCCACACCCGCGACGTCGTCTTCCTCGGCGACGAGGAGATGGCCGTCATCACCCGCGGCGGGGTCGCGTTCACGGACTTCGGCGGACGCGCCGTCTCCAAGGCCACGCAGCGCATCCTCTGGGATCCGGTGATGGCCGAGAAGGACGGCTACAAGCACTTCATGCTGAAGGAGATCTTCGAGCAGCCGCGCGCGCTGCAGGAGACGGTCATCGGCCGCGTCTCCGCCGAGCGGGCCGGCGTCTACCTGGGCGAGCTGGAGATTCCGGACGCGGAGCTGCGCGCCATCGACCAGGTGCTGGTCCTGGCCTGCGGCACGTCGTGGCACGCCGGCCTCGTCGGCAAGTTCCTCATCGAGTCGCTGGCCCGCGTTCGCGTCGACGTCGACTACGCCTCCGAGTTCCGCCACCGCGACCCGCTGGTCGGCGAGCGCACCCTCGCCGTGGCCATCACGCAGTCGGGCGAGACCGCCGACACGCTGGCCGCGCTGCGCGAGGCGCGGGCCCGGAACGCGCGCACGGTCGCCATCTGCAACGTCGTCGGCAGCATGGCCACGCGCGAGGCCGAGGGCACCGTCTACACGCACGCGGGGCCCGAGATCGGGGTGGCCTCGACCAAGGCGTTCACGTCGCAGCTCGTCGCCCTCAACCTGCTGGCCCTCAGGCTCGGGCAGGCGCGCGGCACGCTGGCGGAAGACGAGGCGCGCCGCCTCATCGAGGCGCTCACGCAGCTCCCGGTCCTGGTCGAGCACGTGCTCAGGACCGATCCGCTCGTGCGGCGCATCGCCCGGCGCTTCTACCGGGCCGCGAACTTCCTCTATCTCGGGCGCGGCAGCCACTACCCGATCGCGCTCGAGGGGGCGCTCAAGCTGAAGGAGATCTCCTACATCCACGCCGAGGGCTACCCGGCCGGGGAGATGAAGCACGGGCCCATCGCCCTCATCGACGAGAACATGCCGGTCGTGGCCGTCATGCCGCGCGACGGGGTGTTCGCCAAGATGCGCTCGAACCTGCAGGAGGCCAAGGTGCGGGGGGCGTCGATGATCGTCCTGACCGACGCCGCCCCGGAGGAGCTCGACGAGCTGATCGAGCCCGGGCACGATTTCGTGGTCCCGGTGCCGCCGGCCCACCCCGCCGTGATGCCCATCCTGATGGGCGTCCCGCTGCAGCTCCTGGCCTACCACATCGGCGTGCTGCGCGGCTGCGACGTCGACCAGCCCCGCAACCTCGCCAAGAGCGTCACCGTCGAATAGGCGCCGGGCAGGCGATGCGCTCCCTTCTCGACGACCTCAACCCCGAGCAGCGCGCCGCCGCCGCCCACATCGACGGGCCGCTGCTCATCCTGGCCGGCGCCGGCTCGGGCAAGACGCGCGTCATCTGCCACCGGCTGGCGCACCTGATCAGCGAGGGTCACGCCGCCCCGCACCAGGTCCTGGCCGTCACCTTCACCAACAAGGCGGCGGGCGAGATGCGCAGCCGCGTCGAGGCCCTTGTCGGTGGGGGTGAAGCCGGTGGGGGCGACCCCCGCGCCGCCGGCGTCCTGCGGCGCATCTGGATGCAGACGTTCCACGCCCTGTGCGCGCGCCTGCTGCGCCGCGAGGGGCAGCGGGTGGGGCTGACGCGCGACTTCGTGATCTACGACACGGACGACCAGGTGCGGGTGGTGCGCGACGTGATGCGCGAGCTGGGCATCGACGACAAGGTGACGCGCCCCCGCAACGTGCTCGGGCGCATCAGCGACGCCAAGAACCGCATGGAGAGCGCCGCGGCGCTGCGGCAGGCGGCGCTCGGCCACGGGGAGGAGCAGCTCGCGCGCGTCTACGAGCGCTACGAGGAGGTGCTGGCGCGCAGCGGGGCGGTCGACTTCGACGACCTGCTGCTGAAGACGGTGGAGCTCTTCGACACGGTGGCCGACGTCTGCCGGCGCTACAGCGAGCGGTTCCGCTTCGTGATGGTCGACGAGTACCAGGACACCAACCGCCCGCAGTACCGGCTGGTGCGCCACCTCGCCTCCACCCACCGCAACGTCTGCGTGGTCGGCGACCCCGACCAGTCCATCTACCAGTGGCGCGGCGCGGACCTGCGCAACATCCTCGACTTCGAGGCGGACTTCCCCGACGCGAAGGTCGTGCGCCTGGAGCGCAACTACCGCTCGACCCAGGTCATCCTGGACGCCGCCCACGGCGTCATCCGCCGCAACACCGAGCGGAAGGAGAAGCGCCTCTGGACCGACCGCGAGGGCGGCGACCGCATCGTCTGCCACCGCGCAGCCGACGAGCTGGCCGAGGCCGACTTCATCGTCCGGCGGCTGCTGGCCGGCCTCGCCGCCGGCGACGAGCCGCTCGCCGTGCTCTACCGCACCAACGCGCAGTCGCGGCCGATCGAGAGCGCGCTGGCCCGGGAGGGCGTGCCCTACCGCATCGTCGGCGGCGTCCGCTTCTACGAGCGCCGCGAGGTCAAGGACGCGCTGGCCTACCTGAAGCTGCTCCTCAACCCGGACGACGACGTCAGCCTGCGCCGGGTGATCAACGTCCCCGCCCGCGGCATCGGCCGCAAGGTGATGGAGGGCCTGGCAGGCCTCGCCGGCCCGGGGGGCAACCCCGGGGCCGGCGAGGCGCGGTCCGCCGGACCGCTGCTCGAGGGGATGGACGAGCCGGCCGCGCCGGCTTCGCTCTGGGCCTCGGTCGTGCGGGCGACGGACGGCGCGCTCCTGCCGCCGCGCGCGGTCACCGTGCTGCGCCGGTTCCGGGAGATGCTGGAACCGCTGCGCGAAGCGGCGCGGACGGAGAGCGCCTCGGAGGTGCTCAAGCTGGTGCTCGTCGAGTCCGGCTACCTGCAGGCGCTGCGCGACGAGGACCGCTCCGTGGCGCGCGACCGGATGGAGAACCTGGACGCGCTGGTGGCGGCGGCCGTCGACTACGAGGTCCGCGGCGAGGGGGACGACGACGACCGGACCGGCCTCGGCGGCTTCGTCGACCAGCAGTCGCTGCTCTCGGAGGCGGACGAGGAGGCGGGG
>JAPOWL010000092.1:0-3096 GCA_026707615.1 Acidobacteriota bacterium
GCGCACGATCGGCCCGCCGAAGGAGCCGCCCAGTTGCAGGCGGTTGAACGGCTGCTTCCCGAAGCCCCCGTTCTCCGTCTTGGAGAAGTAGTCGGTGGCGGTCATCGACTCGTTGCGCCCCTGCAGGAACGCCGTCCCGGTGAACTGGTTGGTCCCGGACTTGGTCGCCAGGGTCACCACGGTCGACCCGCGGCCGTACTCGGCCTGGAAGCCCGCGCCGAGGGCCCGGAACTCCTCGATGCCGTCGAGGCTGTACTGCAGCAGGGTGCCGCCGTCCTGGTCCTCCTTGTTGTCGATGCCGTCCACGTACATGTTGTAGCTGCGGCCCGTGTTGCCGGCGAACGACACGTAGTTGGACGCGTGGCCGTGGGAGCCGCCGGCCTCGACCTCGCGGGCGCCGGGAAGCAGGGTCATCATCGCGGCCAGGCTGCGGTTGATCATCGGCAGCTCGCGCACCTCCTCCTGGCGGATCGAGCTCGCCACGACCGACTGGGTCACCTCGACCAGGGGCGCGGCCGCGGTGACCGTCAGCGTCTCCTGCAAGGCCGCGATGCCCATCTGCAGGTTGACGCTGACCGTGGAGGCGGTGACGACGTCGGCGCGTCCCACCGCCGGCTCGAAGCCCCCAAGCTCGGCCCGAACCTCGTACGGCCCGGGAATCAGCGCGGGTATCGTGTACGTACCGGTGCCCGTGGTGACGGTCTCGCGGGTGGCCCCGGTCGCCGTGTTGGCGGCCACGACGGTGACGCCGGGCAACGCGAGTTGATCCTGGTCCACCACGTTGCCGGTGATGGTCCCAGTGGCCTGCGCGAACAGCGGGCTGCTCGAGAGGGCGAGCAACACCAACGCGAGGCCGGCGGTACGAAGCGTAGTCCGCATGTCCCCTCCCTCGCGACGACGCGCGTTTCGGTGTGACCGCGGAGCCTCGGAAGATCCCGGGCTCCCGGGCCTTCCACCGCCGTTTTCGACCTGTCTCGCAGTATACGCGCCTCGCGGTCGGATTCAACCGCCGGATTCCGCCGGTCGCCGGGAAGGACGAAGGAGGTCGAGGCGGCCCGATCGGACGGGCGGTGAGGACCGCGGTCTGCGATCCACCCCGCGTCGGGCCCGCCCCGGGAGTGTGTGCGGCAGAACGCGCGCATCGGCGGTCTCATGCCCGCGCAGACTCCCGACGCCCCCATGAGGGCGCGCTACCGGCCGTAGGAGTAGCGGACGCCGAGCTGTGCCTGCCAGCGGCTGCGCAGGTCGTCGCGCGCGTAGCGATCGCCGGTGAACCCGGGGCGGGCGGGGGAGTTCAGGCTGTAGACGTAGCGGCCGGTGGCAGGGTCGATGCTCGAGCGGACGGGCTGGAGATTCTGGAAGAACGCGAACTCCAGGAGGCCGTTCCGGGCGTCGAAGGCGTTCACCAGGTTCTGGACGTCGAGGAAGAACTCCAGCTCGTTGCGGCCGATCGGGACGTCGACGCCGAGGTGGAAGTCGAGCGTGTGGATCCAAGGGCCCCGGCAGGAGTTCCGCGGCAGGATCGCGCCCGGCGTGACGTTGCAGCCGGCCGAGAGGAAGCGCATCAGGTCGTCGAAGGTGCCGTTGGTGACGACCACCTCGCCGGCGTCGCGCGGCACGTAGAGCAGGTCGTTGCCGCGCGTGCCGTCGCCGTTGCTGTCGCTCCCGTCGAGGTAGCTGTAGGGTCGTCCCTGCTGCGCGCTGTAGATGGTCGACAGCGTGATGCCGTCCGGCCCGGCGGGAATGCGGTACGAGCCCGAGAGGTTCACGCGGTGGCCGGGCGAGAAGTCCGAGACCGCCAGCGGCACGGCGTTGGGGTTCCCGTCAGTGTAGTTGTAGCGCCAGTTCGACGTCGCCTGGCTCGACCCTCCGTCGTTGACGGTGCGCGATTCGCCGTAGAGGTAGGAGCCGCTGAGGAACCAGTTGTCGCGGAACCGCTTGTCGAGCTTCGTGGCCACCGTCCAGCTGCTGCCCCGGTTGGTGTTGGTCAGCAGGACGACGTTGCTGAAGTCGCGGTGCAGGCGCGAGTGCGTCGGCCGGCCGTCGGGCGCGGCGCCCGTCGCCACGAGGTTGAGGTTCCGGTAGTCGATGTCGCGCACGGTCTTCGAGAAGAGCAGCTCCACGCTCCCGACGAGGTCGAAGAAGCCGAGCTCCCGGTCGTAGGCGAGGTTGCCGCGCAGGAGCTGCGGGAAGCGGTAGTCGGGATCGACGAGGTTGATCTCGTTCGTGGACGCCGAGCCGATGTCGGTCGGCTGCGCGGTCGGGTCGGGCGAGAACGGAATCCGGTTGGCGGGGTCGAAGAAGACCCGGATCCGCTGGAACTCGTTGCCGGTGTTGGAGTACTGGTTCGAGAGCCACACGTAGGGCGTGCGCCCGTGGAACAGCCCGAGGCCGCCCCGCACCTGCTGGCGGTTCCGCGCCTGCGGGCTGAGGTCGTAGTTGAAGCCCATGCGGGGAGACCAGTTGCGCGTCCGCGGCACGACGTCCGTGCCCCGCCCGTACAGCGACTCGACGAGCGGGTTGGGCGACGGCGGGTCGGGGAAGATGGGCGCGTCGAGGCGGATGCCGTAGGTCAGCGACAGGTCGTCGCGCACCCGCCACTGGTCGCCGGCGTAGAACCCGAGCTGGTAGACCCAGAACTCGGCCGCCTGCCGCGGGTCGGCGGTGCGCGAGAAGCTGTAGCTGTAGGACTGCGCCAGCCCCTGCGCGAAGAGCTCGGGGCTCGCGAACTCGTAGACGCCGAAGTTGTCGCGGATGAAGAGGTTGTCGAAGCGGAACAGCTCGTTGTGGGTGCCGATCGTGAACTGGTGCCGCCCGCGCACCCAGGTCAGGTCGTTGTGGATCTCGAGGATGTCCTGGTCGAGCCGGTTGGCGGTCGAGAACTGCTCCGTCCCGAAGCGAATGTCCTCGCCTCCCTCGAGGTCGATGGTGACCTGCGGGAAGGGAGCCGTCTGCGGCCCGCGGCGGTCGCGGACGCGCTGGTAGCTCACCCGCGCGAGGTTGAAGGCGCTGCCGAACGTGCTGTTGAGCTGGGCGACGGTCGAGTTGGTGCGGCTCCGGAACAGGTAGAAGTTGTCCGCGAAGCGGTAGCGGAAG
>JAPOWL010000092.1:3106-4797 GCA_026707615.1 Acidobacteriota bacterium
CCCGACCTCGGCGTTGGCGTCGATGTAGTTGTGCCGGACCGACAGGCGGTGCGCCGCCGAGAGGTTGATGTCGGTCCGCACGAAGACCTTGTCGTTCGGGTTGCCGCGGGTGAACTCGCCGAAGCCCCCCGGGATGTCGTACCCGTAGCGCGCGCGGGCGACGTCGACGATCCGCTGTCCGGTGGCGAGGTAGCCGAAGTCCACGCCCGACGAGCCGTCGAGCGAGTAGCCGACGGGGGTCTCGCGGCGCTGCGTCTCGACGTTGGCGAAGAAGAAGGCGCGGTTCCGGACGAGCGGCCCGCCCAGGCTCGCCCCCTGCTGGCGATCGAAGAAGGTGGCGATGGGCACGTCGTCGATGCCGCGCCCGACCAGTCCCTCGTTGCGGTTGTAGAGGTAGGCGGTGCCGCTGAAGCGGTTCGCCCCGCTCCGCGTGATGACGTTGATGCCGCCGCCCGAGAAGCCGCTCTGGCGGACGTCGTACGGGGCCACGACGAGCTGCAGCTCGCTCACCGCGTCGAGGCTGATCGGCTGCGTGTTGGCCTGCCCGCCCGGCGTCCCCTGCCGGGCCAGCCCGAACAGGTCGTTGTTGACGGCGCCGTCGATCTGGATGTTGTTGTAGCGGCCGCTCCGGCCGGCCACGCTCAGGAAGCTCTCCGAGTCGGCGTTGCGGCTGGTCTTGACGAAGAACGGGTTCGTGCGCGCGAAGTCCTGGAGACTCCGTTCCAGCGTCGGCAGCGTCTCGATGAGGCCGGTCTCGACGCCGGCCGTCGTGCCGGATCGCGAGGGCGAGAACAGCGCGCTCGCCTCGGCCGTCACCTCGACCGTCTCGGTCACCGCGGCGAGCTGCAGCGTGACGGGGACCTCGGTGGCTTCCCCGAGGGCGACGACGACGCCGGTCCGCGACTGCGTCCCGAATCCACCGAGGGCGATCTCCAGGTCGTAGGGGCCGACCTGCACGTTCAGCAGGTCGAAGCGCCCGTCCGCGCGGGTGAACACCTCGTAGCGCGTTCCGGTCGGGGCATGGGTGGCGACGATGCTCGCGCCGGGGAGCACGCCCTGCTGCGCGTCGCGCACCACCCCGCCGATGGTTCCCGTAGTGGCGTTCTGGGCCTGGATGGCGGTGCCTGCTCCCACCACCCCGGCGACCGCGACCGACGCCACGAACTTCCACGACGACGCACGACGAATCATCTTGGTTGCCTCCTCCTGGAGATCCTACGGAGAACGACGCCGCGGTGCAGTGACGGGCGCGTACCACGCACGCAGAATCGCGGCCGGTCGCGCGGATGCTCTCCGGTAGACTGTGGGGACGGGATCGGGCCTCGGGCCCGGGAGCGCTTCCGGGTCTTCACGGCCTCCGGAGCCGCACCTGGGTGCCGGGCGCGATCCGGGAGTTCAGGGAGCCGGGGTACCGGCGGTTTTCGTGCGGAATCCGGCCGCGGGCCGACGGGCGGCTCCGGCCGGCGCGGACCGCGGCGTCCGATGCGAGGGAGACGACATGGCGATCAGTGAGAGTCTGCTGCCGGAGTTCGATCAGGAGGCCGCCGGCGTCCGCAAGACGCTGGAGCGCGTGCCGGAGGACAAGTTCGACTGGAAGCCGCACCCGAAGTCCGGCTCGATGATCTGGTTGGCCGGGCATCTCGCCAACCTGCCGTCCTGGGGGACGCTGACCGTCGCCCAGGACCAGCTCG
>JAPOWL010000573.1 GCA_026707615.1 Acidobacteriota bacterium
TGGCGCGGCGGACGGATCAGCGATCACGACGCGCTCATCGGGCGCAAGCTGGCTCACGTCCTCGCCGGCGGCGACATCCCGCACGCGATGCCGGTCGGCGAGCGGCATCTGCTGGACCTCGAGCGGGAGGCGTTCCTGAGCCTGTGCGGCGAGCCGAAGACGCAGGAGCGGATGGCGCATACGCTCAAGACCGGCAAGACGCTGAGGAACTGAGGGTGCAGCCCGGCTCTGCCATCGTCGACGTCGGCGCGGGCCCGCCGCTCGTCCTCGTGCCCGGCATCCAGGGACGCTGGGAGTGGCTCCGCCCCACCGTCGAGGCCCTCGCCGCGCGCTGCCGGGTGCTCACGGCGTCGCTCCCCGGGGACGTCGGCGGCCTCGGCGACGTCGACCCCGAGGCGGGGTTCGAGACGTTCGTGGACTGGGCGGACGAGCTGCTCGACCGCGCCGGGGTCGCGCGCGCGGCCATCTGCGGGGTCTCCTACGGCGGCTGGGTCGCGCTGCACTACGCGGCCCGGCGGCCCGAGCGCGTCACCTCGCTGACGCTCTCGTCGCCGCCCGCGCCGGACTGGCGGCCGCCGTGCCGCGTCGAGCGCTACCTGCGAGCACCGCGCCTCATGGCGCCGGTCTTCGCGCTGTCGTCGCCGTTCCGGCTCTACCCGGAGATTGCGGTCGCCATCCCGGCCCTCCGGGCCCGGCTCGCCTTCGGCTGGCAGCACCTGCGGCGGGTGACGCAGCACCCGTTCGTGGCCAGCCGCATGGCCGAGCGCGTGCGCCTGGTCGACGGGGTCGACTTCGCGGCCGACTGCCGCCGGGTGGCGGCGCCGACGCAGGTCGTCACGGGCGAGGCGCGGCTCGACCGCGTCGTGCCCGTCGCGAGCAGCCTCGAGTACCTGAGCGCCATCGCCGGGGCCCGCCACACGCGGCTTGCCGACACGGGACACATCGGGCTGGTGACCCGGCCGGAGCGATTCGCGGCCGCCGTGGGCGCCTTCGTCGCCGCGCACGCCGCGCCGGCTTCCACCGAACCGCGGCCGGATCCCGCACCCGCTGCTGCGCCGGTGTCGACCGCATCACCGCCGGATCGCGCGCCGGCCGGGGCGGCGGAGCCCACCGCGCCGGCGTCGACCGGGGCACCCGAATCGCTCGCCGGACCGGCGCCCGCGGCGGCCGCGGCCGCCGCAACGGACACTCCATGAGGTACGAACCATGACCGATGCCGTCATTGCATCCGCCGTTCGCACGCCCGCCGGCAAGGCTCCCAAGGGCACGCTCCGCACGACCCGCCCCGACGAGATGGCCGCGGAGGCGATCCGCGAGAGCCTGCGGCGCGCCCCCGGCATCGATCCCGCCGAGGTCGACGACGTCATCCTCGGCTGCGCCATGCCGGAGGCCGAGCAGGGCATGAACGTCGCCCGCATCGCGAGCCTCCGGGCCGGCATCCCCGTCCAGGCCTCCGCCGTGACCATCAACCGCTTCTGCTCGTCGGGCCTGCAGTCGATCGCGTTCGCGGCCGAGCGCATCCTGTGCGGCTCGGCCCGCACCATCGTGGCCGGCGGCACGGAGTCGATGAGCCTCGTCCCGATGGGCGGTCACAAGGTGGCCCCGAACCCGGAGCTCGTCGCCCACTATCCGGACGTCTACCTGAGCACCGGCCTCGTCGCCGAGAACCACGCGAATGCCTCCCGGATCTCGCGCGAGGAGCAGGACGCGTTCGCGCTCCGCAGTCACGAGCGCGCGGTGGCCGCCATCGACGCCGGCCGCTTCGACGACGAGATCGTTCCCCTGACCGTAACCCTGGCCGAGCCCGACGGCGGGAACGGAGGCGCGCCCCGCCGGCGCGAGGTCACGTTCGCGACCGACGAAGGGCCGCGGCGCGAGACGTCGCTCGAGCGGCTCGGGCAGCTGCGCCCCGTGTTCCATGCCCGCGGATCGGTGACCGCCGGCAACTCGTCGCAGACCAGCGACGGCGCGGCGGCCGTCGTCGTCACCTCCGCGCGGCGGGCGGAGGAGGCGGGCCTCACCCCGCTCGCGCGGTTCGTCACCTACGCCACGGCGGGGGTCGAGCCGGAGCTGTTCGGCATCGGGCCCGTGCCCGCCATGCGCAAGGCGCTGAAGCTGGCCGGCCTGACGCTGGACCAGATCGACCTCGTGGAGCTGAACGAGGCCTTCGCGGCCCAGATCCTCGCCTGCCTGCGCGAGCTGCCGATCGACCCCGACAAGCTCAACGTGAACGGCGGCGCGATCGCCCTCGGGCATCCGCTCGGCTGCACCGGCGCGAAGCTGACGACGACCATGCTGTACGAGCTGCGGCGGCGGAACGGGCGCTACGGTATGGTGACGATGTGCGTCGGCGGCGGCATGGGCGCGGCCGGCATCTTCGAGCGCATCTGACGACGAGGCCATCATGACGACTGCTGCACCCCCGACGTCCGCGCCGCCCGGGGGCGGCGCGTGGCTGCTCGAGGCCACCCCGCAGGAGACGGTCTTCACGCCCGAGCGGCTGAGCGACGAGCAGCGCCTGATCCACGGCACGGCCGAGGAGTTCGTCGCCCGCGAGGTGATCGACCAGAACGACCGCCTGGAGACGAAGGACTGGGATCTCGCCCGCCGCCTCCTCCGGCGCTGCGGCGAGCTCGGGCTGCTCGGGACGGACGTTCCGGAGGCCTACGGCGGTCTCGGACTCGACAAGGCGTCGTCGGCCCTGATCGCGGGCAGTTTCGGCCACGCCGGGTCGTTCAGCGCCGCCTTCGGGGCGCAGACCGGCCTCGTCATCATGCCGATCCGCGCCTACGGGACCGAGGCACAGAAGCGGCGCTACCTGCCGGGACTGGTGGGCGGCGAGACGGTCGGCGCGTACTGCCTGAGCGAGTCGGGCTCGGGGTCGGATGCCCTCGGCGCGAAGACGCGCGCCACGCGGCAGCCGGACGGCAGCTTCGTGCTGAACGGCGAGAAGATGTGGATCACGAACGGCGGATTCGCCGACGTCTACATCGTCTTCGCGAAGGTCGACGGCGAGCACTTCACGGCCTTCATCGTCGAGCGGGCGTTCGAGGGGGTGACGAGCGGGGCCGAGGAGCACAAGATGGGCCTGCTCGGCTCGTCGACGACGCCGGTGATCCTGCGCGACGCGCGCGTGCCGGCGGAGAACGTGCTCGGCGAGATCGGGCGCGGGCACATCGTCGCCTTCAGCGTCCTGAACTACGGCCGCTTCAAGCTCGCGGCGTCGACGGTGGGAGGCGCGCGGACGGCGATCGGCGAGGCGGCCCGCTACGCGGCGGACCGGCGGCAGTTCGGGCAGCCCATAGCCACGTTCGGGGCGATCCGCCACAAGCTCGGCGAGATGACCCTCCGGACCTACGCCGTCGAGGCGATGACGTTCCGCACGGCCGGCCTGCTCGACGCCGCGATCGGCGGGTCGGACGAGGACCGGACCCTCGTCGGCGCGCTCGAGGAGTACGCCGTGGAGTCGTCCATCCTCAAAGTGGCGGGGAGCGAGACGCTCGACTACATCCTCGACGAGAACGTGCAGATCCACGGCGGCAACGGCTACGTGAAGGACTACCCCGCGGAACGGCACTACCGGGACAGCCGCGTCAACCGCATCTTCGAGGGCACGAACGAGATCAACCGGCTGCTGATTCCGGGCCGCCTCGTGCGGCTGGCGACGAAGGGCCGCCTGCCGCTCATCCCGGCGGCGCGCGCGCTCCGGAACGAGCTCACGGCGGGGACGCGCCCGCCCGAGCCGGGCGACGGCCCGCTCGATGCGGCCCGGGGCGCCGTCGGGATGTTCCGGAAGGCGGCCCTCGCCGTGATCGGCCTCGCCCTCGAGCGCTACGGGGAGAAGCTCGGCGACGAGCAGGAGGTGCTGTCGACGGCCGCCGACATCCTGATCGACACCTACGCGGCCGAGAGCGCCGTGGCGCGCGCCGGCGGCGCCGCCGAGGCGGGCGGAGCGGAGGCCGGGCTGCAGGTGGCGGCCGCCCGCGCCTACGTCAACGACGCCGCGCTGCGCATCGAGGTCGGCGCCCGCACCGCGCTCGCCGCGATGGCGGAGGGCGACGAGCTGCGGACGAACCTCGCCGCCCTCCGGCGGTTGCTGAAGGTGCCGCCGATCGACACCGTGACCATCCGGCGGGCGCTGGCCGACAAGGTCGTCGAGCGAGGGCGCTACGTCTTCTGAGCCGAGGCGGAGCAACGTGACGGAATCCCAGTTCGTGCACCGGTTCACGGAGATCGCCAAGAGCCCCGACCCCGACCTCGCTCCGGCGGCGCTGTTCATCGCGCGCCTCGAGTATCCGCGCCTCGACGCGGCGCGCTACCTGGAGCAGCTCGACGCGATGGGGCGGACGGTGGCGGAGCGGATCGCCACGCTCGGGCCGGGCGCCGAGCCGCTGGCGCGCGTCCGGGCCATCAGCGGCTACCTCTTCGACGATCAGGGGTTCGCGGGCAACACGAAGGCCTACGACGACCCGCGGAACAGCTTCCTGAACCAGGTGCTCGAGCGCCGCACCGGCATCCCCATCACGCTGGCCCTGGTCTACATCGAGGTGGCGCGGCGGGCCGGCGTACGGGCCGACGGGGTCAACTTCCCCGGCCACTTCCTGTTGCGCCTGCCCCACACCGGCGACCGGCCGTCCGACGCGGACGACCACGTCATCCTGGATCCGTTCCATGGCGGGGCGATCCTCGACGAGGCGGACTGCCAGCGGCTGCTGCGCAAGCACGCCGGCGACGACGCGTCCTTCGACCGCCGGCTGCTCGCCCGCGCCAGCAAGCAGCAGATCCTGCTGCGGAT
>JAPOWL010000590.1 GCA_026707615.1 Acidobacteriota bacterium
TGCAACGGGTGTGACCTGTGGCCAACGGGTTCGGGCCGGACCTTGCCAGGAGCACGAATGCACGACGCCGCCTACAAGCTCTTGTTCTCGCGCCCGCGCATGGTCCGCGACCTGCTCGACGGCTTCGCCGCCCGAAGCTGGAGCGGCACCCTCGACTTCGAGTCGCTGGCCCCCCTGCCCGCCAGCTTCGTCGGCCGGGATCTCCAGCAGCGCCACGGAGACCTCATCTGGCGCGTCCGCTTCCGCGACGAAGACTGGCTCTATCTGGTCCTGCTCCTCGAGTTCCAAGCCACCGTCGAACCGGCGATGGCGGTGCGCATCCTGGAGTACACCGGACTGCTCTACCGACGGCTGGTCGCACAGGACGTGCTCCGAGAACACCGGGCGCTACCGCCGGTGCTGCCCGTCGTCCTCTACAACGGCCGCCGTCGGTGGACGGCACCGGTCGAGGTGACGACACTGCTGGCGGCGGGGAGCGACGCGCTGACACCGTACCAGCCGTCCCAGCGATACTATGTGCTGGACGTGTCGCGTGTGCCGGCCGCCGACCTGCCGGCGGGCAATCTGGTGTCCGCGCTCATCGGTCTGGAGAAGACCCGCGACGCCGCGGGCCTGCGCGAGGCGCTGAAGGCGCTGTTCGGCCTTCTGCGGAAACAGAAGGACGACGCATTGACGCAGGCGTTCGTGACGTGGCTGCGCCAGGGGCTACGGCATGCAGGTCGGCTGCCAGCGGACGGGGAGAACCCGTTGGCGCAGTTGCGGGAGACACAGACGATGCTGGAAGAGACCGTGCGGGAATGGACGCGCGAATGGCTCGAGCAGGGCCGCGCCCAAGGCATCGAGCAGGCCCGCCAGGAAAATCGGGAGCTGCTCTGCCGTCAGGCGGCCCGGAAATTCGATGCCGGGGCCGCTGAGGGACTGGCCGCCGCCCTGGCCCGCGTCACTGACCCTGACCGCCTTGCGCGGGTCGGCGACTGGATCATCGAGTGCGCGACGGCGTCGGAGCTGCTGGCACGCGTCCGCGGCGACGACGGGCCGGGCGGCTGAGGCGCCGGCCGCGCTGCGGGACCCGGCGCCAGGCGGCATCGGCGTCAAACACGAATGGATCGCGCGTTGGACGCCCCGCCGAACATCTGCTCACTCCTCAACGCGCACTCCGGCCGACCGTTGCCCCCTACCTCCCTGGAGAAGAGATGCGCTACTTCATTGCTACGCTGACCCTGCTGGTTTCACTGGGCGCGACGTCGGCTTGGGCCCAGATCGACGCCCGGATGCTGCGCTATCCCGACGTCTCCGAGACGCAGATCGCCTTCGTCTACGCTGGCGACATCTGGGTGGTCGCCAAGGAGGGCGGCGCGGCCCGCCGGCTGAGCTCGCCGCCCGGGGAGGAGTCCTTCCCGCGGTTCTCGCCCGACGGGGCGCAGATCGCCTTCAGCGGCAACTACAACGGCAACAACGACGTCTACGTCGTCCCGACCCTGGGCGGCGCGCCCCTCCGCCTCACGCACCATCCGGGCGCCGACCGCGTCCTCGACTGGACGCCGGACGGCCGGGGGATTCTCCTCGCCTCCAACCGGCGGAGCGGGCTTCCCGCCTTCCGGCAGATCTACCGCGTGGCGGTCGAGGGCGGCCAGCCCGAGCGGCTCGCCGTGCCCTACGGGGAGTTCGGCACGCTGTCGCCCGACGGGCGGCGCATCGCCTACACCCCGGAGACCCGCGGGTTCCGAACGTGGAAGCGCTACCGGGGCGGGGCGGCGCCCGAGATCTGGCTGCTCGATCTCGAGACGCTCGACGCCGAGAACGTCAGCGACAGCCCCGCCAACGACGCCCAGCCGATGTGGCACGGCGACACGCTGTATTTCCTCTCGGACCGCGGGGCGGCCCAGCGCTACAACATCTGGGCCCACGACCTCGCGACCGGCGCGAAGCGGCAGGTGACCACCTTCACCGACTTCGACATCACGTTCCCCGCCATCGGGCCGTCGGATCTCGTCTTCCAGGCCGGTGGCCGGCTTTTCCGCATGGACCTCGCCACCGAGCGGGTCTCGGAGGTGGAGATCGACGTCGTGACCGATCTGGCCGCCCTGGTCCCGCGCACCGCGGACGTGGCGAACCGCATCACCTCGGCGGGGATCTCGCCGACCGGGCAGCGCGCGGTGTTCGAGGCGCGGGGCGAGATCTTCACGGTCCCGGCCCGGCACGGCGCCGTGCGCAACCTGACGCACTCGTCGGGCGCGGCGGATCGGTTCCCGGCCTGGTCACCCGACGGCCGGTGGATCGCCTCGTGGAGCGACAGCGGCGGCGAGTACGAGCTGACCCTGCACCGGGCCGACGGCACGGGCGAGCCGCAGGTCGTGACCGCGCTCGGGCCGGGCTTCCGCTACCGGCCGTTCTGGGCCCCCGACAGCATGAAGCTCGCCTTCATCGACCACACGCAGCGCGTCTTCGTCTTCGACCGCGAGACCGCGGCGCTCACGGAGGTCGACCGGGGGCTGCACATGCTGCACGGCGCGCTGTCCGGCTTCGAGCTGAGCTGGTCGCACGACAGCCGCTGGATTGCGTGGTCCCGGGGCCTCGAGACCACCAACAGCGCCGTCTTCCTCTTCGATACCGAGGCCGGCGAGCGGTTCCAGGTGACCTCCGGCTACTACAACGACTTCCGGCCCGTCTTCGACCCAGCGGGGGAGTTCCTCTACTACTACTCGAACCGGACGCTCGCCCCGGTCTACTCCGATCTCGACGCCACCTGGGTCTACCCGAACGCCACGAACATCGTGGCCGCGACCCTGCGCGACGACGTGCCGTCTCCCCTCGCGCCCCGCAACGACGAGGAGCCCGTCGCCTCGGACGACGACGAGGACGACGGCGAGGCCGAGCCCGACTCTTACTCTGACGAAGACGCGGCCGGCGATGAGGAAGAGGCCGGTTCCGGGTCGGACGACGGAGACGCCGGGACGGCGCCGCTCGAGATCGACGTCGACGGCTTCGAGCAGCGGGCCGTCATCCTGCCGATCGAGGCCGGCAACTTCGGTCGCCTGCGGGCGGTCGACGGCAAGGTCGTCTTCCACCGGCGACCGCGCACCGGCGCCGCCGGCGACCCGCCGAGCCCCATCGTCGCCTGGGACCTCGAGGAACGGGAGGAGCAGACCATCCTGCCCGACGGGGACAGCTACGAGATTTCGGCGGACGGCAGGAAGCTGCTCGTGTCGAACGAGCGATCGTGGGCGATCGTCGACATCGCCCCGGGGCAGACGCTGGAAAACCGCCTGGCCACCAACGCGCTGACGATGACGCTCGATCCGCCGGCCGAGTGGCGGCAGATGTTCGACGAGGTGTGGCGCACCTACCGGGACTACTTCTACGACGACGACCTGCACGGCCTCGACTGGCACGGACTGCGGGCGCAATACGGCGGCCTGATCGACCAGGCCGTCACGCGCTGGGACGTCAACTTCCTGATCGGCGAGCTCATCGGCGAGGTCAACGCGTCGCACACCTACGTCGGCGGGGGCGACACCGAGGCCCCGCGCCGGCGCCGCGGGGTCGGCCTGCTCGGCGTCGACTGGTCGCTCGAGGACGGCGCCTACCGCATCGCCCGCATCGTGCGGGGCGCGCCCTGGGACATCGAGGACCGGTCTCCGCTCGACGAGCCCGGCATCGACGTCGACGAAGGCGACTACGTGCTCGCCGTCAACGGGAACCCCCTCGACCCGGCGCGCGACCCCTACGCGGGCTTCGAGGGGCTGGCGGGCGAGACCGTCCTCCTCACCGTGAACGACCGGCCGACGGAGGACGGCGCCCGCGAGGTCGTCGTGACGACGCTCGCGAGCGAGGCGACGCTCCGGATGCGGGACTGGATCGAGCGGAACCGCCGCCGCGTCGACGAGGCGTCGGGCGGCCGCATCGGCTACGTGTACGTGCCGAATACGGCGGTCCCCGGCCAGACCGAGCTGGTGCGGCAGTTCAACCACCAGCACAACAAGGACGGGCTAATCATCGACGAGCGCTGGAACGGCGGCGGCCAGCTACCCGATCGCTTCGTCGAGCTGATGAACCGGGAGACGGTCGGCCACATCTACTTCCGGCACGGGGCGGTCGCGCGCCAGCCGGCCATCACCCATCGCGGCCACAAGGCGATGCTGATCAACGGCCAGGCCGGCTCGGGCGGCGACGCGTTCCCCTGGTTCTTCCGCGAGATGGACGCGGGCGTCCTCGTGGGCGAGCGCACCTGGGGCGGCCTCATCGGCCCCGCCTCGGGGCACCAGCTCATCGACGGCGGCTTCTACACGGCGCCGCCGGGGCGGCTCTACCGCAACGACGGACAGTGGTTCGCGGAGGGCCACGGGGTCGAGCCGGACATCCCGGTGACCGACCACCCCGGCGAGCTGGCCAGGGGGAACGACCCGCAGCTCGACGCCGCGGTCGCGGTGCTCATGCGCCGGATCCGGGAGGACCCCCCGGCGCTGCCCGCGCCGCCCGGGGACGAGCGGCGGATCGCAACCGATTCCAGCGGCGGGAACGGGGACCGCTAACGTGTACCGATGGCAGAATCGGAGTCAAGAGGAAACCGAGCGTGGACGCGACGCCAATCGAACTCTTCACAGCGGCGATCGGGACGATTACAGCCGCCGGGGTCTTGTTCCTGGCGTACGACGTGCGGGCGCTGAACCGCAAGTTCGACCGGCTCGAGGGACGGGTCTTCAGCGCCAGGGGAGCAGCGCTTCGATCCACTGGACGCGCGTCAGGTCCATGTAGATCACGGTTCCCATCAGCACCAGCAGGGCG
>JAPOWL010000191.1 GCA_026707615.1 Acidobacteriota bacterium
GACCGACGCCGGGCAGGGGGTGGTGCACGGCCTGCTGGTGAAGCCGTGGGACGATGCGGCGGGCGACGCCGCGTTCACGGCCAGCTTCACGGGCGTCCACGTGCACCGCTTCGTCGACGGCGACTGGATCCGCGAGCGCGTCGCGGCGGGCGACCCCGCGCCCTGGCCGCAGAGCGGGGCGAGCGAGGTGGAGACCGGACGGCTCGGCGAGCGGACCTTTGTGACGACCATCGAGCCCTGGCACGGGCCGCAGGTCGTCGTCTACCTCGAGGACGGCGACGAGTGGCGCCGGCAGGTGATCGACAGAATCGGCAGCGGCCACACTATCGTCACGGCGGACTTCGACGGCGACGGGCGCCACGAGATCGTGACCGGCGACCGGGGCGAGAGCGAGATGCTCTACCTGTACGCCGCGAGCGACGCGGACGGCGCCGCCTGGTCGCGGCAGGTGCTCGACGACGGCATGTCGCCGTCCGGGTGCGACATCGCCGATTTCAACGGCGACGGCCGCCCCGACCTCGTCTGCATCGGCGGCCGGACCTCCAACCTCAGGTGGTACGAGAACGTCTCGCCGTGATGCGCCGCATGTCGCTGGGAGGTGCTTCGGGCACGTTCCGGCCCGCGCTCCGGTTCGGCGTCAACCCTTGAGCTGACGCTCGGGCTTCACTGGCGGCGTGGGTAACGCTCATTCGTTCCCGTCGTCTTCCGCTTCGTCGGTGTCCGGTGGGGCCACTCGGAACACGGGCACGGTCAGGGGAGGCATCGACATCCGCGCCAGCGATGCCTGCACCAGTTCGCGCCAGTAAGGCCACGCGTTGAATACAGCGTTCACCTCCCCGAACGCCTCCAGTTCCTCGGACGAGAAGGTCTCGTCGTCAGGAATCTCGTAAGACAGCTCGAAAGTACCCCGGATCTCCGCTTGCAGCTCTTCGTCTTCGCCTGCGCTCCGAACCTCCATCGTGAAGGCCGTCTCGATCCGTAGGGTTTGATCAGCCGTTGGTTTCTGCACCACCTCCGTCTTGCGCGACGTGGTGACCGTGATCGCATCTGCGATCTCGGAGGGCTGCACCGCGGAACGGAACTGCGCCTCGCGGAGCCTCACGCTCTCGATCTGGATGACCGAGATGATCCGCTTCAGGTCGACCATTTCGCTCACAACAACGCCGAAATCGCCGCGCTCCTAGGCAACGGCGGCCGCGCGGTACCTGCCGGTGCCTCTCACGGACTCCGCGACCCGACGCACGGGTTGCGCCGTCCGCGTAACCAGTGGCCTCTGGGGAATCCAGGGGCCGATTCTGTGCGTGTCTTCATGCACTCTGACGGTCATCCTCGGCCGCGCCGGGGCGTTGGTCCGCTCGCAGGCCACCTTGAGCGACGGTCGGAGGGACAACGCCCCAGCGATATCGGCGATGGTCCTGAGCGTGAGGTTTCTTCCCCCGTTCAGCACCTGCGAGACGAAGCCGGGGGTTCGGCCCATGCGCCGTGCGAGTTCCGCTCGCGTCACGCCGCTGTTCTCCAGCGCGCCCGCCAGTTGCTCGGTCACGTCCAGAATCAGGCGCTCCTGGCGCAGCAGCCGCTCGTACGTCTGGCCGCGGCGTTCCGAGCGTGCATCGCCCGTCATCGTCGTCCTCCCTGCTCGTGGCGTGCCAGGTGCTCCGTCAGAATCCTGGCCGTCCGATCGAGATCGGTCGACCGGTGCTTGTCCCTCTTCTTCTTGAGACCGTGAGCCACGAGGAACTGTCTGCCGGGGCCGAAGCGGCCCAAGAGCCTGATCTGGTGCCGTTTGAACTCCCAGATCGCGTGCCCCTTCCGGGTTTCCAGCTTCTTGAAGTGCTCCGTGTTCTTGATTTGACCGTGTTCCGCCAACCGTTCGAACAGTGCCTGCACCTTGGCGGCCGCTTCATCGCTCAGTTGCTCGAAGAACTCCTGGGCTGGTCGTCTCCCTGACGCCTCGACCGCCCAGACGACGCGACCCCACGCACCCGTCGCTGCCGGTTCAGAGCGGCACACTGCCGATGTTTACATTCAGCTAAAGTTGGTGTCAAGCGGAGGCGTTGACGCTTGGCACCGTGACCGGCCGCGGGTCAGGCTGACCGTCAGCGCTCCTGGGCGCGCGCGCCGGCCAGGATGCCCTCCATCGAGTAGTTCCCCTCGTGGCAGGCGTACTCGAAGATCGAGACTCGGTCCGTGATGCGCGTCATCGGCCGGACGACGGTCCACGGGCGCTGGAACGTCCGGGGATCGTCGATCGTGAAGCGGTAGTCGATGGTGTCGTCGTCGACGCGCGTGTAGCGCTCGGTCAGGTGCAGCGTGTCGCGCGACCCCCGGAAGTTGGTCTTCGGGTCGAAGTTCGTCGTCTCGACGACCAGCGTGTCGCCCTCCCAGCGCCCGCGCGAGTCGCCCATCCACTGCCGCACCGACGCGGGCAGGTGCGGGCGCCCGTCGAGCGGGATGATGCGGGCCTCGTGAATGAGCTCCTGCAGGACGACGACGTAGCCCGGGCTCTGGAAGATCTGGTAGTTGCTGCTGTACCAGCTCCCGATGCCGTTCCAGCCGCGCGAGATGCAGCGGGTCCACTGGCTCAGGTCGCGGTAGGTGTCGGGGGAAGTGGCGGGCCCGCGCCGACTCCGCTCCGCGCGCTCGGCGGCGATTCGGGCCTCGCCCTCGGCGGACAGCGGCGGAATGCGGCCGTCCGGCGGATCGACGATCAGCGACGTGCGGGTGAGTGCCGTGCCGACGTCCCGCCAGAACGCGTTGTAGTTCCCGACGCTGCCCTCCCGCGGCGGCAGGTCGAAGGCGGCGCGGTTGGCGTCCTCGATGGCCTGCGCCTCTTCCGGCGACAGGTTGTCGGTCTCGGCCAGGCGTCCTTCGAGAGGGCGCTCCAGCGGGGTCGACGTCTGGCTGTTCCATTGCCCCTGCAGGTCCGGGTCGCCCCACGGCGTCCGGGGCGCCGTCCAGCCTTCGGGGGCGCCGTCCCGAGTCTGGCCTGCGACGGGCGCGGCCAGCGCCGTTGCGAGCATGACGAGCACGAACCCGGCGACGAGGAATCGACAGCCCATCTGACCCTCCCGCGTGGTGATTTCCGATGACAGGCATGGTAACAGTCTCAGCCCCGGCGGTTCGGGGCAGAAGGCTCCGACGCTTGCGACCGGCGATGCATCCCGCCGGTGGCGTGCGGCGAGGGAGAATCGCCCGCGGCGAGGGAGTATATTGGGTCGATTTCGAGACACACAGGAGGGATTCCGATGCGCCATAGAGTATTCGCGTCCGTGAGCGCCGCGGCCGTGCTGGCCGCACTGGTGCTGCTGCCGGCGGTTCCGGCTACCGCCCAGACCGACCTGCGGACCGGTTGGGGGGATCCGGACCTGCAGGGCATCTGGGACTTCCGCACCATCACGCCGCTGGAACGGCCGGAGGAGTTGGGCGATCAGGCTTTTCTGACCGCGGAAGAGGCGGCCAACCTGGAGCAGGAGGTGGTCGACCGCAATCTTGAGCTCGCCAACCGGGCCGCCCGGCGCACGACGGTCACCGAGAGCGTGGACCGCGGCGAGGACGGAGCGCCCGGCTTCTACAACAACTTCTGGCTCGACCGGGGCACGCGCACCGTCGGCACGCGGCGGACGTCGCTCATCGTCGATCCGCCGAACGGCCGGCTCCCGGAGATGTCACCGGAAGGCCGGGAGCGAACGGAGGCCAGTCGCGTCTACCGGCGCGACCACCCGGCCGACTCGTGGCTCGATCGCAGCGCCTATGACCGTTGCATCCTCGGCTTCAACGCCGGCCCGCCCATCACCCCCGGCGGCTACAACCAGAACCTGCAGGTCTTCCAGACCCCGGACGAGGTGGTGCTGGTGACCGAGATGGTCCATACCGTGCGGGTCGTGCCGCTGGACGGCCGGCCCGCGCTGCCGGATCACATGCGCCAGTGGTCGGGCGACTCGCGCGGCCGCTGGGAAGGCGACACGCTGGTGATCGAGACGAAGAACTTCTACGGCCAGCGCCGCTGGCGGGGCACGACCCCCGACATGACCCTGGTCGAGCGCCTCACGCGCGTCGACGCGGACACGCTGGAGTACGCATACACCGTCACCGATCCGCGGACCTGGACGCGCCCGTGGACCGCGTCCATACCGATGCGGCGGACCGACCAGCCGCTGTACGAGTACGCCTGCCACGAGGGGAACTACAGCATGCCGGGGATCCTGGGCGGAGCTCGCGCGGACGAAGCGAAGGCCGCCGCCGCGGGCCGGTGAGGGTGGCCGTAGTCGTGCCGGTCCGGCGGTAGCGGCGCCAGGCGGTCCGACCGGTGATCGTGGCCGCGCCGGTCGCGGACCGATACCGTCGGGCGGCGGCCCGACGCCGCTCGCTCATCCGTCGCCGTTCAGCAGATGTTCGAATGTTCGACAAGGGAAGTGACTGCCATGAATATCGATCTGCGCCGTCCGACCGTCGCCGCCGTCGCCTGCCTGCTCGCTCTGTCGCTCGCCGGCCCGGTCGCCGCCCAGCCCGACGGCTGGGCGCGGCCGTTCCCCGGGCACCGGGTGATCGGCAACCTCTACGCCGTCGGCACCTACGACCTGGCCGTGTTCCTCGTCACCTCCGACGAGGGGCACTTCCTGATCAACACGGGGCTCGAGGATTCGATTCCGCTGATCCGCGAGAACATCGAATCGCTCGGGTTCCGGCTCGAGGACGTCAGGGTGCTGCTGCAGATGCAGGCGCACTGGGATCACACCGCCGCCCTGGCCCAGATCAAGGAGGCGGTCGGCGCCGAGACGTGG
>JAPOWL010000144.1 GCA_026707615.1 Acidobacteriota bacterium
CGCGCAGCAGCGGGTGGTTGCGGTAGCGGTCGCCGTTGCCGGTCGGCACCCACCAGGCGTGGTCGCCGGTGTTGAGGTCGATGGCCGTCATGCGCGAGTAGGGCGGCTTGACGAGCGGCAGCCCCTGGGGCATCTGCGGCTCGCGGCGGATGTTGCCGCCCCGGGCGAGGCGCTGCGCCTCGGGGGCGCCGTGCGTGTAGGTGACGGTCGCCCCGAGCGCCGGATCCGGCTGATAGAGGGACACGACCGCCGTCCGGTTGCGGGACGGGACGTAGAGCATCCCGGTCTCGGGGTCGACGGCGGCCCCCGACCAGCCCGCCGTGCCGCCCGGCGGCGGCCGCATGAGGGTGCCGTTCGTGACGCCCTCGATCGGCCGGTCGAGCGGCGTGAAGAGCGGTCCGAGCCGGAAGCCTTCGACGGCGTCGAGGGCCATCTGCCGGATTTCCGGCGTGAAGTCGGCCAGGTCGTCGATGGTCACGCCCTGGTAGTCGAACGGGGCCGGCTTCGTCGGGAACGGCTGCGTCGGCGACAGCACCTCGCCGGGCATGTTCGACCCCTGCGGGACCGGCCGCTCCTCGATGGGCCAGATCGGCTCGCCCGTCACCCGGTCGAAGACGTAGACGAAGCCCTGCTTGCTCACCTGCGCGATCGCCTTCACGGGGCGCCCGTCGACCACCACGTCCACTAGGTTGGGATGGGTCGCGAAGTCGTAGTCCCACAGCCCGTGGTGCACCGCCTGGAAGTGCCAGACCCGGTCCCCGGTCTCGACGTCCACCGCGATCAGCGTCTCCGAGAAGAGGTTGTCGCCGGGCCGGTCGACGCCGTAGTAGTCGTTGGTCGTCGTGCCGGTGGGCAGGTAGACGTGGCCGAGCTCGTTGTCGCCCGCCAGCATCGACCACACGTTGGCGTTCCCCGAGTAGCGCCATGATTCGTTCAACCACGTGTCGACGCCGAACTCGTCGGTGCCGTTGGGCACGGTGTGGAAGTCCCAGGCGTGCTCGCCGGTCCGCACGTCCCAGGCGCGCACCCAGCCCGGCACCGCTTCCTTCGTGATGCGCCGGTCGGCGACCGCCGAGCCGTGGATCACCCGGTCGCGGACGACGATGGGCGGCGAGTGGATGCCGAAGAGCAGGGCGTTCAGGTAGTCGCGCTCCTCGCGGTTCGCGCGGGGCAGCCCGACCATCGCGTCCACCTTGCCGCTGCCGTCACCGAAGCCCGGGCACGGCCGGCCGCTCTTCGCCTCGACGCAGACGAGGTGGCCGCTGCCGGTGCCCCAGAAGATCCGCTCGTCGCCGGCCCCGTCGGTCCAGTAGGCGACACCCCGCTGCGACCACGGGTTGCTCATCGTCGGCGTGCCCTCTTCGTAGGACTTCGGGTTGAAGACCCACCGCGTCTCGCCGGTCGTCGCGTCGACCGCCACTCCCTGCGAGAGCGGCGTATTGAAGTAGAGGATGCCGTCCACCATGAGCGGCGTCGCCTGCAGGCGCGAGAGGATCGGCCGGTGGCCGGTCCGGTAGAGGTCGGGCGTCTCCTCGACGAGCGCGTCGACGATCGCGTTCAGCGGCGCGGACCACTCGCCGCCCCCCGGCGTCGTCAGGCTGAGGTGCCGGTCGACGGTGGTCCACTCCCAGGCGAGCTCCAGGTCCGCGAAGTTGCCGGCGTCGATCTGGTCGAGCGGCGAGTACTTCTGGCCCCCGACGCTCCCGGCGTAGCTCCGCCACTCGCCGCCGGAGGTGTCGTAGGTCTGCCACTGCCCGGGTTCGGCGGGCTGGGCCCCCGCGACGGCGGACCCGCAGAGTGCGAGCGCGAGCATGGCGGCGAGCGAAGTCGACTGGCGCATGGTTGACCTCCGTTCGTAGCGCGAGCGGGCCGGGCGCCCGCAGCGAAAGAAGCACGAAGCCGGATCGTGAACGCAATCGTACACGGTCGTCAGCGAAGGGCGTACCACGTGCCCCGTCCCGCGCCGCGCCTGACCAGGCGCCCGGCGCGGGTGAGCGCCTGCACGTGATCCTTGATGGTGTTGCGGCTTGCGCCGGTCGCCGCCGCGGCCTCCCGGACGGTCACGCGTCCCTGGTCGCGGGCGATCTCCAGGATTCGTACCGACAGGGCCGGCAGGTCGCCGAGCGCCACGCGCTCACGCTCCATCTTCCGCTGGAGTTGTCGCTTCTGACGGCGCAGCGCGGTGAGGAAATACGTAAGCCAGGGCTCCCAGTCCGGGGCCGGGGTGCGGAGCGTGGATTGGGTCCGCCGCAGGGCCAGATAGTAGGCCTCCCGGCTCCGTTCGATGATGCTCTCCAGAGAACAGTAGGGAACATAGGCATAACCGGCCCGCAACAGCAGCAGCGTGGTCAGGATCCGCGACAGACGGCCGTTCCCGTCCTGGAACGGGTGGATGGCAAGGAAGACGACGACGAAGACGGCGATGACCAGCAACGGGTGGACTCCGGGGGGTTGCGCCAGGGCTTCCCGTGTCCACCCGAGCAGCGCCGCCGTCAGCCGGGGGGTGTCGAACGGCGTCGCGGTTTCGAAGACGACACCGAGTCGTGTACCGCCGGGACCGAACGCCTCGACGTGGTTGGGGAGCGTCTTCCAGGCGCCGCGATGGCGCTCGTCCTTCGCCGAGTGTCTCAGCAGGTCACGGTGAAGCTGCCGGACGTGGTTCTCGGTGAGGTCGATGACGTCCCAGCCCGAGAAGACGGTGTTCATCGTCTCGGCGTAGCCTGCCACCTCCTGCTCGTCGCGCGTCGCGAACGACCCGACTTCGATGGCGGAGAGCAACTGCTCGACTTCCCGGTCGCTCAGCTTCGCCCCTTCGATGCGCGTGGACGAACCGATGCTCTCGATCGTCGCTACGTGCCGCAGGCGGGACAGTCGCTCCGGCGCGAGACGTCCGATGGCCAGCCACGCGCCCTTGAACTCGTCGATCTCCGCGATGAGGCCGAGGAGCTCGCCAGTGATCGTCAGTGACGACAGATCGGGTGCGCCATCCATTTCGGCATCCGATTCCATCCGATTCGGACCATGCCACGCGGCCCATCCAATTGTCCATCCATTTCCATCCGCTTCCGATCCGCATCGTGAGACCGGCTCTCGACTCTGCCGCCCCCCCGGCGGCCGCGTTTCGCGCCTGGCGCCGGCCGCGCGGGCCGGCCGCGAACGCGGCGCGGAATGTCCCACGTCGGACTGCCGCAGGCGGTCGTGGCCGCTCGCGAAAGGGCACGGGCGCAACGCCGGCAGGGACGCTCGTCGATCCTGCTGTTGCCCGCTTCCGCGTCGCGGGGTACGATGCGGCGCTTGGGGCGTCCGTCCCGCGGGCGTCCGTCTCGCGACCGGGCCGCAACCGCCAAAGGAGCGTCGGATGGTGCGACCGCACTGCGGTACTCGGCGCCGGGCACTCGGGTCGTCGATGGCCGTCGCATTGGTGATGGCCGCTGCCGCCGTCCCGGCGAGCCCCTCGCCGGGCGAGACGACGCCGCCGCACCCTGTCGCGGGTCGGCAACCCGCGCAGCCGCCGGCCGTGCAGGAGCCCGCTGGGGGAGCCGCCGCCGTCACGCCCCGCGCGGTCCTCGACCGCTACTGCATCGCGTGCCACAACGACCGGCTGCGGACCGGCGGTCTGAGCCTGGATGCCGGCACGGTCGATGCCGCCGACCCGAGCCGCCACGCCGACATCTGGGAGAAGGTGATCGCCAAGCTCCGCACCGGCGCCATGCCGCCGCCGGGGCGACCGCGTCCCGACGAGGCGACCTACGACGCGATGGCGGGCCGCCTCGAAGCGGACATCGACCGCGTCGCCGCGGCGAGCCCGGACCCGGGCCGGACCAGCACCGTCCATCGGCTCAACCGCACCGAGTACCGCAACGCGATCCGCGACCTGCTGGCCCTCGACCTCGACGTGACGCCGCTCCTGCCGGGCGACGAGACGTCGGACACCGGCTTCGACAACAACGCCGACGTGCTGTCGATCTCGACGGCGCAACTCGAGCGCTACCTCTCCGCGGCGCGAACCATCACCCGGCTCGCCACGGGGCTGACGCCGACCGGTCCCGGGTTCGAGACCTTCGACGTGCCGCTGCTCCTGCTGCAGGACGAGCGCCAGAGCGAGGACCTGCCGCTCGGCTCGCGGGGTGGGGTCGCCGTGCCCTATCACTTCCCCGTCGACGGCGACTACCTCATCAGGATCGAGCTGCGCGCCAACTGGCAGGACTACATCCTCGGCATGGGCAGCGCGCATCTGCTCGACGTCCGGATCGACGGGCGGCTGGTGAAGCGCTTCACCGTCGGCGGCGAGGACCACGGCCGGCCCGCGCCGGTGACGTTCACCATCGCCGAGCGGGGCGACCCGGAGTGGGAGGCGTACCTGCAGACGGCGGACGAGCGGCTGGAGGTCCGCGTGCCGGTCGAGGCCGGTCCGCGAACCGTGGGGATCTCCTTCGTGCGCAACGTCCGGGAGCCGGAAGGGATCCTCAAGCCGCGCCAGGCGGGCGAGGTGCTGTCGAACGACGAGGCGTACCACGGCAATGCGGCGGTCAGCGCGGTCGCCATCGGCGGGCCGTACGCCGTGACCGGACCGGGCGACACGCCGAGCCGGGAAGCCATCTTCACCTGCCAGCCGGAGCCGGTGGCGGCCCCGGCGACGGCGGCGGCTTCCGGCACCGCCGCGGGCTCCGGGACGGCAGAGGACGCCGGACCCGCAGCTATCGCCGGGACGGCGGCGCCCGGGACCGCGGCGGCCGGGACGGCGGCGCCCGGGACAGCGGCG
>JAPOWL010000271.1 GCA_026707615.1 Acidobacteriota bacterium
GAGGAGAAGTCGTCGTTGGGGTAGAGCCGGCGGCCTACGCATTAGTCGTCCTGGCGGGCGATGCGCTCGAGCTCGAGCGCCACGTCCAGCAGCGGATTGCGCCCCGTGACCTCGAAGACGCGGTGCGCCGTCTCCTTGATGACCGCGGCGCGCGGGTCGTACGACTTGTACACCCGGTGGCCGAAGCCCATGAGCCGCCGCTCGCCCTCCTTCACGCTGCGGATGAAGCCCGGAATCTGGTCGACGGAGCCGATCTCGGCGAGCATGCGGAGCACGGCCTCGTTGGCGCCGCCGTGGAGCGGTCCGTAGAGGGCGGCGGCCGCGCCGGCGAGCGCCGCGAACGGATCGGCCTGCGAGCTCCCGATCCCGCGCATCGCGCTCGTGCTGCAGTTCTGCTCGTGGTCCGCGTGCAGGATGAACAGCACGTCGAGCGCACGCTCGAGGACCGGCTCCGGCCGGTACTCCCGCTCGATGCCCCGGTAGAGCATGCTCAGGAAGTTGCCGGCGTAGCTCAGGTCGGGGTCGGGGGCGACATGGGGGCGGCCGATGCTGTGACGGTACGTACACGCGGCGATGGCCGGCACCTGCGCGATGAGGCGGACGATCTGCGTGCGGCGCGTGTCGGCGTCGAGCACGCGCTTCGCGTCGGGAAAGAACGTCGACAGCGCCCCGACCACGCTCAGGAAGACCCCCATCGGGTGCGCGTCGTGGCGGAAGGCCCCGACGAGCTTCCTGACGTTCTCGTGGAGCTCGACGTGCCGGCCGAGCTCCGCCGTCCACGCCTCGAGCTCCCCCGGCGCCGGCAGCTCCCCGTGCAGCAGCAGCCACGCCGTCTCGACGAACGTGCTCCGCTCGGCGAGCTGCTCGATCGGGTAGCCCCGGTAGCGCAGGATCCCCTTGTCGCCGTCGATGAAGGTGATGCTGCTCCGGCAGTTGGCCGTGTTCAGGAAGGCGGGGTCGTACGACAGCATCCCGAACTCGTCCGCCTCCACCTTGATCTGGCGCAGGTCGATCGCCCGGATCGTGCCGTCCGTGATCGGAACGTCGTACTGCCTGCCGGTCCGGTTGTCGGTGATCGTCAACGTGTCGGCCATGCCGGTCGTGTCCTCGGGATTCCGGATTAGCGGTTGTCGTCCGGCGCGCCGCCGTCGGCCGGTCCGCCGTCGGGGACGGACGCGGCCTCCCCCGGAACGCGGTACCGGCCGTCCATCCAGTCGCGCAGGTCGAGGAGGCGGCAACGCTCGCTGCAGAACGGCCGCCAGGCATCAGCGACCGGACGGCGCCGGCAGTAGACGCACTGCCTCTCCCCGGCGGCGGCTGACGTCATCGGCCGTGGAGTGTTCTCGGGCTCGCTCGGCGACCCGGCCGCCGGGCGACCGTGCGGATCATAGATCGGTACGTCGCCGTGCGTCAGACGCCGGCCGGCGTGGAAGCGAACGCCGGGCGAGCCGAAGCGGTCGTCAGCGGGGGGCGCGCCGCGCGGGGGGGGACGGGCCCTCCCCGTTCCCGGCCGCCGGCCGCCGGCGCTGTCGGGAGGGGCGGAGCGACGCCCGGGTTGCGTCGGCGTCGACCTCGAAGCGGATGATCCGGCCGAGAATCGCTTCGAGCGGAGCGACGCTGCGCTGAGCCGCCCACAGCTCGAGTTCCGTGTCGCCCGCCGGCGTCAGCCGCAGCAGGTAGTCGCGCAGCCCCGGCACGATCTCGACCGAGCCGACGCTCTGCGCATGGCTGCGATCGAGCCCCTCCGCCAGGCGCAGCATCGCGGCCAGGGTGCGCACGGTGCGGCGATGCCGCCCCGGGAGGCCGGCGTAGCCGCCGCGGGACTTCTTCGGCAGGCCGCGCCGGTGGTGGCGCGCGACGAGCGCGATGGCCTCCACCTCCTCGGGCTCGAACCCCCGCAGGTCGCCGTTCTTGATCAGGTAGTAGGAGTGCTTGTGGTGGCGGCCGTAGCTGATGTGCACGCCGATGTCGTGCAGCAGCGCGGCGTGGTCCAGCCATTCGCGCTCCCGGGCGCCGAGCCCGTGCGCGGGCTGCGTCTGATCGAAGAGCGAGAGCGACAACCGGCGGACCTGCTCGGCGTGCTCGGAGGCGTAGTTGCAACGCTCGGCGAGCTCGACGACGCTCCGCCGCCGCACGTCGGGGAACTGCTCGACCTTGGCGATGTGGTCGCGGTTGCGGCTCAGGTAGTCGAGCGCCAGGCCCTCGCGGAGGGCCAGATCGCACAGCGTGAGCTCGACCGCGCCGATCTGCCGCAGGATGGTGTCGAGCAGTATCGATCCGGCCACCGCGAGGTCGGCGCGCCGCGGGTCGAGGCCGGGAAGGCGGAGGCGGCCGGGCAGGTCCAGCGCGCAGAGGTCGCGGCGCAGGCGCCGGATCTGCTTGGCGCTCACGCGGCGGCTCCGGAGGTCGTCGGAGCCGATGGCCCGTCCCTCGCCGACCGCGAGGCCCCCGAGGCTGAGGATCGTGCCGGACGTGCCGATGACCCGGTCGCAGCCGCGGCTGACGATCTTCTCCACCGTGGGCGCGATGGTCTCCGTGATGTGGGACACCATCTGGCGCTCGTCCCGGCGGCTGAGGGGGTCGGAGCGGATGAACTGCTCGGTCAGGCGGATGACGCCGAGCTTCAGGCTCTGCGCCACGTGGGCGCGGGCCCCCGTGCCCTGCGTGAGCTCCACGCTGCCGCCCCCGACGTCGATCACGACCGCGGCGCCCCCCGAGACGTCGACCCCGTAGACGGCGGCACGGTGGATGAGGCGCGCCTCCTCGGTTCCGGAGATGACGCGGACCTGGATGCCGGTCCGCTGGCGGATGGCGCCCAGGAACTCGCGACCGTTGTCCGCTTCCCGGACGGCGCTCGTCGCCGCCGCGACGATCTCGTCGACGTCGTGGGATTCCGCCAGGCGCGTGAACTTGCCGAGCGCCTGGAGCGCCGCGAGCATCGCGGGCTCGGTGAGCGATCGACCGCCGAGGCCGCCGGAGCCGAGCCGGACCATCTCCTTCTCGCGGTCGATGATCTCGAACGAACGGTCCGCCCGCACCTGCACGATGATGACGTGGACCGAGTTGGTACCGATGTCGATGGCGGCGATGCGCATGCGGGGACCGGAGACAGGGGAGCCTCTCGCGCGCGGATTCCCGACGCGCCCGTCAGGGCGCGCTCGCGCCTCGATCTAAGCTATGGGGACGGCTCGTTCCCGTCACGCATCGTAGCATGGCCTCTGCGCACCCCTTGCGGCGACCCCTGGAGCAGCAGGTGTCGGTCTTCGGCCGGCATGCGGCCCGCGCCCTCGCGGGCGAGGCCGACCCGTTGCACGACGCCCGCGTGGCGACGCGACGCCTGCGCGAGCTGCTCCCGCTCTGCGCCGGTGAGGCGCCGGGGCGCGCGGCGACGCGGGCCCGCCGTCGCGCGCGCCGGATCGGGCGCGCGTTCGGCGGGGTGCGCGAGATCGACGTCGCTCTCGAGCTGGTCGCGTCGATGCCGGACGAGAGGCTGCCCGCGGCCGGCGCCGGCCGGCTGCGCCACCACCTGACCGACGAGCGCGCGCGCCGGCGCCGGCGCCTCCGCGCCAGGGTGTCGGGGGCCGAGCTCCGGAAGCTCCCCCGTGCGGTGTCGGAGCTGGTCGGGTCGCTTGACGCGCGCCCCGCGACCGGCGCCTGGGCGCAAGCGCTCGCGGCCCGGACCCGGCGCCACGCGGAGCGCGTGCGGGCGGCGGTGGCCGAGGCGGGAGCGCTCTATGTCTCCGAGCGCGTGCACGAGGTCCGGATCGCGGCGAAGAGGCTCCGCTACGCGCTGGAGATAGCCGGTGCGGCCGCCGACATCGAGACGGCGGCGGCGACCGCCCGTCTCAAGGCCGTGCAGGACACGCTGGGCCGCCTGCACGACCGCGAGGTGCTGCAGGACCTCATCCGGGCGATGCCGATCCCCCACGGTCGGCCGCCGGAGTGGGCAGCGCAACTCGATCGGCTCCGCGCGGACCTGGCTGCCGAATGCTGCCGGCTGCACGCGGATTTCGTGGCGGCGCAGCCCGCGCTGCTCGAGCTGTGCGGGGGCGCGGAGGAGGTCGCCGCGCGGCTCGAGCCCGCATCCGGTGACGACGGCAGCGACGAACGGATGCTGAAGATGTCGCTGGAGGCGGAGGCGCCCCGGGAGGCGGTCGGGGGCGATCCGGAGCCCGCGGGGTAGCGGGGGTCAGCCGGTCCCGTGCAGGAGCCAGCCGGCGACCGCGCCCGCGAGTATCAGCCAGGTCGAGTTCGGCTTCCAGACCACCAGGATCACTGCCGCGGCAGCCGCCACCCCCGCTGTCGCGGCATCCGTGATCGCGGCCTGCGCCAGCTGCCACGTCACGGCGAGCATCAGCCCGAGCGACGCCGCGACCACGCCATCGAGCGCTCCGCCCATCAGGGTCGAGGCGCGGAGCTTCGGAATGATCGGCTGCGTGATGGCCACGAACACGAAGCCCGGCAGAAAGATCGCCACCGTGGCCAGCACCGCGCCCGGCACCCCGCCGAGGAGGTAGCCGATGAACGTCGCCGTCGTGAACACGGGACCCGGCGTGACCTGTCCGACGGTCACCGCGTCGATCAACTGCTGGTCGGTCAGCCAGCCCCAGCGCTCGGTGAGGTCCGCGCGCAGGAACGCGAGCAGCACGTAGCCGCTGCCGAAGAGGACAGACCCCACCTTCAGGAAGAAGAGCGTCAGGCGGGCCAGGGTGACCGGAACGGCGGTCGCGGCGGCCGTCGCTGCGCCGGCCGCGTGCAG
>JAPOWL010000029.1 GCA_026707615.1 Acidobacteriota bacterium
ACATCGGGACCGACTTCCACTATTACAACTGGGTCGACCAGTTCAACACGCTCGGACTCGGCGAGAACGTCCCGATCGCGAACGGGTCGAGCTCGGACTCGCTGCTGGCCCTCGACCCGGAGAGCGGCGAGTGGACGATCCTGCGCGTGCCCTATCCGCAGGGCTTCCACAGCCGCGGCCTCGACGGCCGCATCGACGACCCGGACGCCGGCTGGAAGGGCCGTGGCGTCTACGCCACCTACGGTGCCGACGCCGCCTGGCACGTGGAGGGCGGCCCGGAGGAGCCGGGGAACCTCGTCAAGTTTCAGATCCGGCCCGACCCGCTGGCGCACTGAGGATCGACGTGACGGGATCGCCGTGGGAACCGTCCGGTCCGCCGGGTCGGACGGGCCCGCGCCGGTTTACCGGACCTGCCCGGATTCGTTCCCTCGCTTCCACCCTATCGGACGCAGCGCCGCGCGCTTGGTCGTTCCACCAGCACTCGTGACTGTCGCGACTGCTACGTACAAGATCAACCCTGTGCACCGGAACGGGGCGCTCACGGGGGGCGCGGTTGCCAGCAACGTCAGCGATCCGACTGAGCGTGGCGCCTTCTCTCAGGGCATGACCGAGCCTTCCCGGGCCCGAAGCACTCGCGGGAGGCCCGGACCTTACTTCCCGTACAGTCGGAACCCCGCGCGCCGGAAGCGCTCGTCGAAGGCGAACGCCTCCTCGATGCCGCGCCGACTCATGACCAGGAAGCTCACCTGGTCGACCAGGCTGACGCCGGCGGGCGCACCGCGAAGCCCGTCGACAGCCGCACGGTGCAGTTGGCCGTCCACCCACTCCACGTCGAACCCGCGCGCCTCGACGGCGAAGGTCAGCGCAACGTGGCGGCCCAGTCGCTCGTGCAACAGCGCCATCGACTCCGACAGGACGTAGCTGTGCGTCACGAGGGGGCGCTCGGTCCGCAGCAGCGCATCGAACGAGCGCCGGGCCTCGCGGTGGTGAGGCTCCCCGGCGCAGGCGAGCGCGTAGATCGCCGAGGTATCGACGAAGATCACGATTCGTCCAGCCCGTCCGGGCCGTCCGGCCGGTCCGCCCCCTTCCAGCGATTCGCGACCGCCTCGGCGAACCACCGGTCGTGATTCTCGGCGACCGACCCGTCGGGCGGCGGAGCCGGATCGGACGCCATGCCGATGAACCTGAAGTCCTCGATCCTGCGGCGCGCACCGGCGCCCCGCGTCCCCAGCGCCTCGGCCAGCGTCTCCCGCACCACCGACGCCATCGAGCGGCCCTGCTCGAAGGCCCGGCGCCGCACGGCCTCGTACGTGGCTTCATCGAGCTGGATCTGTGTGCGTCTCATGCGGGACTCCCGTGCGCCATTATGATGCCATGTCGGCATGACGCTCACAATTTTGTAGTCATCAGCACGTCGAATCCAACGTAAATTGCAGATCACGCTTGATCCGGTCTACGATAAGGCTGGTCGGCAGGCTCTCTCGTGACGAGGGTGTCATGCCAGCGAAACACAGCTCGGAACGAATCACGGGTCTCTCGGGTAGAGAGACCCGTACGGCCCGCACCGCTGCCTCACCGGCGCGTCCCTCGACCGTCCGTTGCGGGACCCGGGATCGGCAGTTCCCGGCGAGACCTCGCAGGCGCAACGCGGACTCGTCCCGAGGACAGGAGGATTAGCCACGATGATCCGGTCACTCTGTCTGGGCGCGCTCTTCGCAGCCGCCCTCGGATTCGTCTACACCTCGGTCACGGCGTCGGGCTCCATCGGGCCCGGCCCCGGCAAGATCAGCCCGCGTGCCGCGTACTCGCAGGGCAAGAAGCTGACCTTCGACGCACTGGCGTGCGACGGCTGCCCGTTGCAGCGCAACGAGCTCGACGCGGACCGTGCCCGGAGCCTGACGGCAAGCCTGGAGGCGGCCTGCGAGGGCAACGCGACGAGCCCCGCCGACGACGACGCCGTCCAGGCGGTGCGCGGCCCGGGATCCGACGACTGCAACGTCCGCATGGAGGTCGTGCACTACTTCCTCACCCGCCGCTACAAGCTGTAGCGGCTCAAGGAGATACGCAAGATGTCACAAGTTCGCCGTTGGTCAGCCGTACTGGCCTGCTCGGGTCTCGTGGCGTGCCTGTCGGCCCAACCGGCCCTGGCGCAGGGCACGCCGTGGATCGCCGAGCCGGGGACCGGCAGCATCAACATTTCGTACGTCTACCAGAACGCCACCGAGTACTTCCGCCAGACCGTGAAGGGCAAGGGCGCGCTCGGGGCGACCGACGCCAACCTGGCCCAGAACACGGTCTGGCTCGGCGTCAACTACGCGCTGCACGACGCCGTGGCACTGGACGTGCAGTCGGCCTGGGCCCAGAGCTTCGTGGCGGGCGCGGTCGGCCCGGCGGGCGGCCAGGAGAGCTACAGCGGCCTGTTCGACTCCAACATCGCGATCACGTGGCGCATCGTCGACGAGCTCATCAGCGACGCACCGAGCGTCGCGGTCCGCGTCGGGGCGATCCTCTCCGGCAACTACGACACGGGCTACATCAACTCGCTGGGCGATGGCGGCAACGGCGTCGAGGCGTCGCTCCTCGTCGGGAAGTTCTGGGACGCGGCCGGGGTCTCGGCGGAGTTCGGCTACCGGAACCGCACGAGCACGGAAGTCAATCCAATGGCCGTCGGCGGCGGCATGTCTGCCGGGGAGATGGTCGACATTCCCGAGGACACGTTCTTCAACCTGGGACTGTTCGTTCCGACCGGGAGCCGGGTCACGATCGGCGTCGACTACCGGATGGTCAACGCGCTGTCGGGCATCCAGCTCGGCGGCGAGGGGTTCTCGCCCAGCCGCTTCCCCGGGCTCGAGGAAGACATCCACATCGTCGGCGGACGGGTGATCGCCAACGTCACCGAGTACGTCAGCGTGAACGGCGTCTTCGGACAGGTAGTCAGGGGACGCAACACCGCCGCCTCGCGCATCTTCGGCGTCGGCCTCAGCTACGGGTTCGGCGGCAGCTTCTGAGGGCAACGATGACATTCGTGAAGCACCCTGTCAGCAGGCGCGTCTTCGACTCGGCACGGCTTGGCCCCTGGGCGCTTGCGGCTCTCCTCGGGCTGGGCGCGGCATCCTGCGCCGCGCCGTCCGCCGACGTCTCCTGGGCCGACCACGACGCGACCAGCACGGAGCGGGTCGACCACGGCGAGTGGCAGGCGCTGCTCGACGCCTACCTGATCACCGACGACCCGTCGGGGGTCAACCTGGTCGACTACCCGAAGCTGCAGGCGAACCCCGCCGACCAGGAGCGCCTGGACAGCTACATAGACCACCTGGAAGGGCTCGACCCGAGGCGCTACGCCAAGGACGAGCAAATGGCGTACTGGATCAACCTCTACAACGCCGTGACGGTGAAGGTGGTCCTGGGCGAGTACCCCGTCGACTCGATCAAGAACATCCACGAGGGCGTGATCCCCTGGACGGGGCCGTGGGGCGACATCCACACCAGCGCGGCGGGCCGGCCCCTGACCCTCGACAACATCGAGCACGACATCCTGCGCCCGATCTGGCGCGACCCCCGCATCCACTACGCCGTGAACTGCGCCAGCATGGGTTGCCCCAACCTCCAGCCGGAGGTCTACACGGGCGAGAACCTGGAGCGCCTGCTGGAGCAGGGAGCGCGGGAGTACGTGAATCATCCGCGTGGCGCGGAGCTTCTGGACGAGGCGTTCGGCGTCGTCTCCAGCATCTACTTCTGGTTCCCCGAGGACTTCGGGAACTCGGAGGCCGGCGTGCTGGCGCACCTGCGGACGTACGCCGAGGGCGAGCTGGCGGAGATGCTCCAGGACTTCGACGGGTCGCTGGACCACGAGTACGACTGGAGCCTGAACGCCCCGCCGGCGCCGTAGAGCGGGACAGCGCCTCGGCGACGGAGGCCGCGGGCGCGAGCCGATTTCGTCGGGGGCCGGCGGCGGGGGAACCCGCCGCGCGAGCGGCCGCCGACGCCACCGGCGGAGATCGACCCTCCGGGAGCCCGACGAACGCACGGCAGGCTCCCTGACGCGAGGCTGTTACCCGCTACCTCGACGGCCCGTCTGCCTGCCGCGCCTGCCGCCAGCGGAGCCGGGCGATCATCGAGAGGATGCCGACGCCGGCGCCGACGACGCCGCGCACGGTGCCTCCCACCTTGGATCGGCCGAAGCGCCGCCGCAGGGCGTCGACCGGGACCTCGACCACCCGCAGGCCGTGCTGGATCGCCTTGATCTGCATCTCGACGGTCCAGCCGTAGGTGCGGTCCTCCATGTCGAGGCGCCGCAACGCCTCGAAGCGAATGGCGCGGTACGGGCCGAGGTCCGTCACCACCGCCCCCCACAGCAGGCGGATGAGCAGGGCGGCCACCCGGTTGCCCGCGATCTGCGGCGGCGACAGCGCCCCCGGTTCCCGTCGTCCCAGCGTCCGCGACCCGATGGCCAGGTCGGCCCCGCCGGCGACCGCGTCGAGCAGGCGGAGCCCCTGCTCCGCCGCGAACGAGCCGTCGCCGTCCGTGAACAGCACGACGTCGACCGGCCGGAGCGCGGCCAGGGCCGACAGGCACGCGACGCCGTAGCCCGGCGCGTCCTCGCGCACCACCCGCGCCCCCGCCTCGCGCGCGCGAGCCGCCGTCTCGTCGGCCGATCCGTTGTCGCAGACCACGAAATCGTCGACCACGCGGGCGCCCCGACCGTCGCGCAGCGCGAGCAGATCCGTCACGACCGGACCGATGTTGCGCTCCTC
>JAPOWL010000196.1 GCA_026707615.1 Acidobacteriota bacterium
CGTTGCGAAGCGGGCTATTGGAAGTGGCAGTTCGAGTCGTCGCGGCGCAAGCGGCTGGCGGCGGTCGAGCAGTCGAAGGAAGCCCGCCGCGCGGCGAAGGACGCGTTGGCGCTGCAGTCGGAGGTAGCCCGTCTCGGCAAGCTGCTTGCGGATACCGGCGTCGAGTCGGGCCGGTACAACGAGACGTCGTTGCGCCGGGAGGTTGCCCGGTTGCGCAAGGCGGCGCCGAGGGCGGAGGTCCAGTCGGCCGAGATTCGCCGGCTGCACAAGGTTCTGTGCAAGGAGCGCGACGACAAGGCGTCGCTGCGCCGTCTGCTGCACGAGACCGTCCGGCTCTACGATGGGACGCGGCGGCTTCGCGACCAGCACGACCGGGTTGTGTCGCTGTCGGACGACGTCGGGCGGCTGCGGTATGCGTTGCAGCGGTCCGAGGCGGTGAAGGAGCGCCTGAAGGTCCGACTGCAACGCACGGCGGAATCGGCGCGGGCGATGTCGCCGGCTGCGTCGGACGTGGCTCTGCGCAAGGCTCTGGCGAAGTCGCGTCGCCGGAAGGCTGCTCTCGTTCGGCTGCGGAAGGAGAACGCGCGGCTGCGTCGGACGGAGCAGGCGCTGCAGCGGCGGGTCGGGACGCAGGAGGCGGAGCTTGCGAAGCTGCGTGCGACCCGGGCGGTGCTGTCGAAGGCGTTGCGCGGGCGCAAGAGCGAGAAGCGAGAGCGGCCGGGCACCGGCCGCCCGCGCGGCCAGCAGTGTGGCGCTCCCGGCCACGGCCGCACGCCGCGTTGCGACCTGGAGGAACGCATCGAGGAGCGCAGTCTGCCGGCCGCTGCGCGCCGATGTTCCGGTTGCGGGAAGCCCTACGCGGCGGTCGGCGTGAAGGAGTCGGCCCTGGTCGAGATCGAGGTCCGTGCCCACCGGCGGGTGATCCGCCGTCGACGCTGGCGCCGATCCTGCGCGTGCGCCTCGTCGCCGGCGGAGGTTTTGGCGCCGCCGGCGCCGCGGCTGTTCGACAAGACGCCCTACGGCACCAGCGTCTGGTCGCGGGTGCTGTATGAGCGCTACGCGTGCCTGCGTCCGTTGCAGCGCGTCGGCGCCTGGCTGGGCGACCAGGGGCTGCCGGTCTCGTCGGGGACACTGGCCGACAGCGTGCCCCGCTTCGTGCCGCTGTTCGAGCCGGTAGCCGGGGCGATCCTCGCGCACCAGGACGCGGTGGCGTTGCGCCACGCCGACGAGACCACGTGGCGCGTGCAGGCGCTGCGCGGGGAGGGCCACTCGGGCCGGGCCTGGCTGTGGACCGCGGTCGGCAACGACGCGGTGCGCTTCCACATCGACGCGAGCCGCAGCGCCGAGGCGGCGGCGAAGCTGTTCGGCGACCTGGCGCCCGAGACGGTGATCGTCTGCGACCGCTACAGCGCCTACAAGCGGCTGGCGCGGCTGCTCGGCGGCACGGTCGTGCTGGCGTTCTGTTGGGCGCATATGCGGCGGGACTTCATCCACTGCGCCGCCGCCCAGGTCCGCCTGACCGGTTGGTGCGAGGCCTGGCTTGCGCGGATCGCCGCGATCTACCGCCTGAACGAGGCGCGGCTGGCCTGCTACGACCCCGGCATCGAGCGCCAGAGCGCGGCGTTCGACGCGGCGCAGGGCGCGCTCGCGGCGGCGCTCGACGGCCTGTTCGCGGCGGCGCAACGGGAACTGGCCGACCTGCCGGAGCACGCGCGCGAGGGCAAGCCGCTGCGCTCGCTCGTCAACCACCGCGAGGGGCTCAGCGTGTTCGCCGACCGTCCCCGGGTGCCGCACGCCGCGTTGCGGACTGGAGGAACGCATCGAGGAGCGCAGTCTGCCGGACGCTGCGCGCCGATGTTCCGGTTGCGGGAAGCCCTACGCGGCGGTCGGCGTGGAGGAGTCGGCCCTGGTCGAGATCGAGGTCCGTGCCCACCGGCGGGTGATCCGCCGTCGACGCTGGCGCCGATCCTGCGCGTGCGCCTCGTCGCCGGCGGAGGTTTTGGCGCCGCCGGCGCCGCGGCTGTTCGACAAGACGCCCTACGGCACCAGCGTCTGGTCGCGGGTGCTGTATGAGCGCTACGCGTGCCTGCGTCCGTTGCAGCGCGTCGGCGCCTGGCTGGGCGACCAGGGGCTGCCGGTCTCGTCGGGGACACTGGCCGACAGCGTGCCCCGCTTCGTGCCGCTGTTCGAGCCGGTAGCCGGGGCGATCCTCGCGCACCAGGACGCGGTGGCGTTGCGCCACGCCGACGAGACCACGTGGCGCGTGCAGGCGCTGCGCGGGGAGGGCCACTCGGGCCGGGCCTGGCTGTGGACCGCGGTCGGCAACGACGCGGTGCGCTTCCACATCGACGCGAGCCGCAGCGCCGAGGCGGCGGCGAAGCTGTTCGGCGACCTGGCGCCCGAGACGGTGATCGTCTGCGACCGCTACAGCGCCTACAAGCGGCTGGCGCGGCTGCTCGGCGGCACGGTCGTGCTGGCGTTCTGTTGGGCGCATATGCGGCGGGACTTCATCCACTGCGCCGCCGCCCAGGTCCGCCTGACCGGTTGGTGCGAGGCCTGGCTTGCGCGGATCGCCGCGATCTACCGCCTGAACGAGGCGCGGCTGGCCTGCTACGACCCCGGCATCGAGCGCCAGAGCGCGGCGTTCGACGCGGCGCAGGGCGCGCTCGCGGCGGCGCTCGACGGCCTGTTCGCGGCGGCGCAACGGGAACTGGCCGACCTGCCGGAGCACGCGCGCGAGGGCAAGCCGCTGCGCTCGCTCGTCAACCACCGCGAGGGGCTCAGCGTGTTCGCCGACCGTCCCCGGGTGCCGCTCGACAACAATCTCGCCGAGCGGCTGCTCCGGGGGCCGGCCATCGGACGGCGCTTGTCGTTCGGCTCCGACAGCGGAACCGGCGCGCAGTTCACGGCGCTGATGTACTCGGTGGTCGGCACCCTGGTGCTGAACCGGATCGATGTCCTGCGCTGGCTCGAAGCGTGGCTGGCGGCCTGCGCCGACAACGGCGGCCGACCGCCGGACGATACCGCGGCGTGGCTGCCGTGGTCGATGGACGCGGCGCGCCGGCGCGAACTGACGGCGCCGACATGACCGCTCCGGTCGAGTGCCGCTACTACGGCCGTGACTTCACGACCGCGGAGATGGCGCTGCTGCGCGCGCTGATCGCCGGGCCACCGGCGCTCAACCGCCACGCCCTTTCGAAAGAGTTCTGCCGCCGCATCGGCTGGTACAAGGCCGACGGCGGGTGCAAGGACATGATGGCCCGCGTCGTCATGCTGGCCATGCACCGGGACGGCCGCATCGAACTGCCGCCGCCGAAGTGGCGCCAGAACCGGCCCGGGCCGATCACCTTCGGGCCCGACACCGAACCGCCCCTCTTGCCGCCGCCGACCACGCTCGACGCCGTCCGCCCGCTCGAGATGCGCACCGTCGTGCGCGGCGACCACGGGGGGACGCTGTGGAACGAGTACGTCGCCCGCTACCACTACCTCGGCTACAAGACCCTGGTCGGCGCCCAGATGCGCTACGCCGTGCACGCGAGCGACGGCACGCCGCTGGCCATGCTCGGCTTCTCCACCGCCGCCTGGACGCTCGCCCCGCGCGACCGCTTCATCGGCTGGTCGCGGCGACACCGCGAGAAGAACCTGCCGCTCGTCGTCGACAACCCGCGCTTCCTGATCCTGCCCTGGATCCGCATCCTCAACCTCGGCTCGCACATCCTCGCCCTCGTCCGCCGCCAGCTGCCGGCCGACTGGACCGCACGCTACAAGACGACCCCCGTGCTCATCGAGACCTTCGTGGAGACTCCCCGCTACACCGGCGCCGTCTACCGGGCCTCCGGCTGGACCCGCGTCGGCGTCACCCAGGGGCGCGGTCGCTACGACATGAACAACCGCTCCGACAAGCCCAGGAAGGACATCTGGCTGCGGCCCCTCCGCAAGGACTGGAAGCGCACCCTCAACCGGTAGAAGCAGCCAGATACCGCCTTGGCCGAACGGTTACCCGCTGGGTGTCTTCAGGCGTCCGACAGAGTCCGCGCCGGAATGATGGCAGAAAAGAGGGTAAACGTTCCGACGTGCGGAAGTAACCTCTTTGAATTCAATATGTTACTGTGAATATGTGGCGGAGAGGGTGGGATTCGAACCCACGTGCCGGTTTCCCGACAAGACGCTTTCGAGGCGCCCCCGTTACGACCACTTCGGTACCTCTCCGCGTAGTGGTTCCCCTATTGTACGCCCAAGTCTCGGAGAGCGAGTATCCCGCCGACGCTCCTCCGGGCTCGCCTCCACGAGTCAAGGGTATGATCGCGCGGTTGCCGTCGGTGGCGGCGCCGTGGCGAGTACGTCAGAAGTTCCGGCGGCGCGAGTACAGGATGACGTGCATCGCCAGGATCTCCTTCGGCTTCACGAACCGCGCGGTGTACTCGTGGTTGTACGACTGCAGCATGAAGCCGCCCTGGACTTCGTGAGCCAAGCGGACAAGACACTCGCCGGACACGAGCTGAACGTAGACCTCGTCGCCATTCTGCGCGGACCGGCCAGGAGACACGATCGCGATCATGGGTGGCCGGTACGCCGGAAGCATCGAATCGCCGCTGATCTGAACCCCGTAGGCGTCCGGATCCTGAAGATCTCCGGGACGGGATATCCACTGCACGATCTCGGCAGCCTCTTTCTCCCGGACGTGTCCGCCTCGCCCGAAAGCCTCGCCCTCCGCGATCACCGGAATCTCCGCCGGCGTCTCGACCGACA
>JAPOWL010000606.1 GCA_026707615.1 Acidobacteriota bacterium
CGGTGGTCGCCGAGAATTGTGCACACCTCCTGATGGGACTGGACCTGTCGATACTCTCGGTCTTCGGGCTGGTGGCCCTTACAGGCGTCGTCGTCAACGACAGTCTCGTCATGGTCGACTTCATCAACGGCGCACGACGAGGCGCTCCCGCGGGGGCGGAAGCCGACCGTCTCCAACGCGCACTCCTCGAGGCGGGGGCGGTCCGGTTTCGCCCCATCCTGTTGACCTCCCTCACCACGTTCGTCGGGTTGGCGCCGTTGATGCTCGAACGCAGCACGGCGGCGATGACGCTCGTGCCGATGGCGGTTTCGCTGGCCTTCGGGGTGCTGTTCGCGACCTTCATCACGCTCATTCTGGTGCCGGCCATCTACCTGATCCTCGCGGATTCGCAGTACGTGCTCCAGCGAGCATTCGGACGCTGATCAGATGCACTTGCCTGGAACGTCGAACTCGCCGCCGTTGTCGGCCGCGCGGGTGCGGTCCGCGCGAGCGCAGTACGGCCACGCCGTCGATCGCTATCTCGAGCAGTTGCGCGTCGGGGATCCGCCGGCCGACGACCTGGTCCGCGCCTGGGAGCGCATGCCGCCCGGCGAGGGACAGCGGACGCTGACGCAGGCGATCGACCACGGAATCGAATCCGTCCCCGATCCACCGGCGGCGTTGGTCGCGCTGTTCGAGAGTCTGGACCACGTGCCGTTCTGGGTCGATTGGGACAGGATGCACCTGGCGAGCCGCAAGATCCTGCGCAACGGGCTGCTCCCGGCGATGGCGTTCACGGCCTACGCGGCGCCGCATTCCTATCTCGCCACCGCCAACCGGCCGCTCGCGTTCACGGAGCAACTGGCCGACCAGACCGTCGTCCGCTACCGTCAGACCACCCGCTTCGTCATCGAGATGTTCATGCCGCGCAACCTCCAGCGGCACGCCGACGGGTTCAAGCTCGCGGTTCTCGTGCGCATCCGCCATGCCCGAGTGCGGCGCCGGATCCTGCTGTCCGGCCGGTGGGAGCACGACGGCCGCGCCTCGCAGATCCCGCTGAACCAGTCTCACATGGCGATGAGCGCCATCCTCTTCTCGTACTTCGTCATGCAGGGCATGCGGCGTCTGGGGGGGCACTTCACGTCCGGCGAAGTGGAGAGCGTCACGCTGACGTGGCGCTACGCGGCGCACCTGCTCGGCATCGACCCCGAGATTGTGCCGACTTCGGAAGAAGAGATCCGCCGGCATGTGGAGGTGGCGTTCTCGCTGGAGTACGATGCGGACGACACGGCGAAGCGCCTGGCGCGGTCGACGGTGGAGGCGGCGCCCGCCTTCATGCGCATCCGCGACGAACGCCTCGCGAGCCTCCTCGTTCGGGTGCTCCATGCGGTGTCCAGACACCTGCTCGGAGACCGCCTGGCGGACGGGCTGGGGTATCCCCGGACGCGTGCGCTGCCGCTGTTCTACTGCGGGTTCGCCGTGATGTGGATTGTCGACCGTTTCCCGATGCTGGTGCCCCGTGCGCTCCGCCCGTTCATGGGCATGCGGTTCTGGCTGGAGACCAGCGACTACGAGACCGACTTCCGCAACCTCGTCGGGGACTGATCGGCAGGTTCCAGGTCACGAGGCGCGGTCGGCAGGACGTAGCGGCTCTTCGCCTGCCCGCGAGCCCGGAAATCCCACATCGGATGCGACGCGGGCACGGTGATCGTTTCCACGGGTCCGATAATCCCCTTGACCCGCTCGACTTCGTAGGTAGGCGCGTGCTCGCGAAACGCGTCGTCCAGCGCTCCGGCCAGCCGACCGGCATCCGATCCCTCCCTGACGTACAAAGTGAATGCGCTCCGGTACGGATGCGGACCGATCAGCACGTCGTCCACGCCGCGGTAGCCGATGCCCCGGAGCAGCCGCACCACGTCGTCCTCCGGAATGACCGTGCTCGTGACTTTCAGAAGGAAGGCGGACTTCGAGCGAAACGTCAGCCGCGGCGAGCGGTGAAACCAGCCGGTGCAGCGAACGACGTCGTGGAGGCGATAGCGGATCAGGCCGTGCACCGTCGTCAGGAAGACCTCGTAGTCGCAGCCGGGTTCCACCCGCCACGACGGCAGCAGGTTCTCGGCCACGGGCTCGGCCCCCTCCGGCAGCAACTCGACGATCGTCGCGCCCGGGTGGAGCGGATGGCCCTCCGCGCCGTCGTAGAGCGGCACGGTGATCGCGGCCTCCGTGCAGAGGTACGGATTGTCGCGCACCCGCACGCCTCCCAGGAAGGGCTCGAGCAGGGGAAGCTGCGCGGCGGCGCTGGCCCCGGTCCAGCTCAGCACGACCGCCATGCGCGGCCACACCTCGCGCATCGTCGGGGAGCCGCCGCGGAACACCTCCCGCAGGCGGCGCACGCGACGCGGCGGGACCCTGACCGGAGGCAACGGCACCGGCGGCGACGCACGTCCCGTGAGATAGGGCCAGTAGCCGTCCATCCGCTCCAGCAGGGACCGGTAGAAGCGCGCGAGCCAGCCGGCTGACAGGCCCATCGCCACGCTCAGATCCTTCGCCACGGCGTAGAGCGGCGCCCACTCGTCCCACAGGTCGGGCCGCTGGTAGACCTCCCACGGAATCGCCATCGTCCCGCGCGCCCACCGGGGCATCCTGGCGACGAAGTAGGCGGTTGCGTAGCCCACCGGCACGCCGGCCGGCGAAGGGGGATGGGTGCCCGCAGTGCCCAGCACGAGGGCCGGCAGCGCCGGAATGTGGGGCTCCACCAGGGACAGGCGGTACAGGTAGGCCCCGATCGGGCTGAAAGCGGCCAGGCGCTGTTTCCGATTGCCCGCGTACGGGAAGCGCTTGCGCTTCGCAGCGGTGGTGCCGCTGCTTTCCGCCCAATAGCGGATCGGTGCGGTCGCCGTCGGCATGCCGCCCTGCTCGAACGCCTTCTCGAATGCCTCGGCGTAGTCTGCGTACTCGGTTATGGGAAGCTCCATCAGCGGCGGTGCGCCGGACCGGCCCCACCGTTCCCCCCACATGGGCGAGCCCTCGGCCTCGCGCGCGATCTCGGCCCACAGCGCGCGCTGAGCCGCTTCGGGATCGCGCGCCGCCGCTTCGAAGCGCCGCCAGATCGGCCGCAGGAGGCGCAGCATGGCGGAGCCTCCCGCAATGGGCGCCAGTCGCCTCGGAGCCGCCGCCCGCGCCCCGGACCTGCCGGTCGGGCCGGTCACGCGGCGTTCCCTCCCGGGGTTCTCGCGCCCTCGGTCGCCGCGCCGGCCGAGCGCCCCATGCGCGGTCGGCGCCGTTCCCGTGCACTCCGGCCGTTCATGGGTATTGGGGAAGCGTGGGAGCGTCCGGCCGGGCGACCGGTGTGGCCGCCAGACCGCTGCTGATGGCGTAGACGACCAGGGACTGGTACTTCAGCGGCCGGTCCGCGGCGAGATCCAGACGCCAGCGCTGCGTGATGGTTGCAAGCACGTACACGGCCGTCATCCTGGCGTACAGGTCGCCGGGACACGCTCTCGACCCGCCGCCGAATGGTCCGTAGGCGTACTTCGGGCGCTCCGGTACGTCGCCCAGCCACCGTTCCGGGAGGAACCGGTCGGGATCGGGGAAGTACCGCCCGTCCTTGTGGGGCGCCAACCAGCAGATCTGCAGGTTCGTCCCCTGGGGCAGGAAATAGCCGCCGATGACCACGTCCCTGACCGCCGTTCTCGGCACGAGGTACACGGGCGGGCAGAGGCGCAGCGTCTCGTCGAAGACGGCGCGCGTGTAGACGAGGCGGGCAAAGTCGTCCGGGGTCGCGGGCCGCCTTCCCAGCACGTCGTCGATCTCCTCGATCATGCGATCGCGAGCGCGGGGGTTCCGTCCGAGCTGGTAGAAGCACCAGCACAGCGAGGACTTGAGGGTCTCCTGGGACGCAAGCAGCAGTACCAGTGTTTCGTCCCGCACTTCCGAGTCATTGAAGGCCCGTCCGCCTCCGTCCTCGTTCTGCGTGTGGACGAGCAGCGAGATCACGTTGTGGGCCGCCGGACCGTCGTCGGACGCGCGCCGAATCGCCTCTCGAATCTTGTCGTCGATCACCCGACCGGCGCGCCGGAGCCGCCGCAGGTGAGGCCACGGCAAGCGCTCGATGACTCTGTACCCGGGAACCAGCGTCATCGCGAAGTCCCACTGCACGTACTCGGCGGCGCTCTCCAGATCGTCCGCGTCCACGTCGATTCGGTCGCCGAAGAAGACACCGATCGCAATGTCCGTAACCAGTTCCCGGACCTCCGAGCAGATGTCGACGACCGCACCCTCGCGCCACGTGTCCCGCCGCGCCGCCGCCTTGTTCACGAAGGTGGACACGTAGCGGTCGAGCGCCGTCCTGTGAAAGAACGGCTGGATCAGCCTGCGCCGCCGTCGATGCTCGGGACCGCTCGCCGTGATGACCGTCGGGTTGCTGATCCCCCGCGACAGTTGCAGCGCGCGCCCCTTGTCGAACGCGTCGCGCTGCTCGTCGAGCACCTCCCGTATCAGCTCGGCATCGAAGAGCCCGCAGACTTCCAGGTGCAGCACCTGGTACCGCACGACTGGCCCGTGGTCCCGGTGCAGCTCTTCGTAGAACCGGATCGAATCGCGGAGTCGCCGGACCAGATTGCGGCCACGGCCACGCACGAGCGGCGGGCGCCTCGTTCGTTCGGGGTCCTGTTGCAGTGCGTTCATGGACCGCCTCCCGGCCGTCAGCGTCGCCTGCAGGCAGGGGCCAAGAGCTTGCCACGGCTGCACCACCCTTGTCCCTTCC
>JAPOWL010000497.1 GCA_026707615.1 Acidobacteriota bacterium
CCGCGTACTCCCACTCCGCCTCGGTGGGCAGGCGCCCGCCGGCCCAGTCGCAGAACGCCGCCGCGGCGTGCCAGGTCAGGTGGACGGCCGGGTGGTCGGGGGCCTGCGGGAAGTCGGGCTGGGGCGGCGATCCGGCGCCGACAGCGGCCGCGAACTCGGCGAGCTGGGCGACGGTCACCTCCGTCGCCATCAACTCGAACGCGGAGAGCGTCACCTCGTGGCGGGGCCGCTCGCTGCCCAGGCAGGCCTCGTCGCCGGGCACGCAGCCCATGCGGAACGACCCGGCCGGAATCGTCACCCACGGCAGCTCGATCCGCTGGGCCGAGGCCGGCGCGAGGAGGAGGCAGCACGCCAGGCACGTCGCGCCGGCGATCGGAGGCGTCGGGCGGCCGCTCCGCCTCGCGGTGGCGAACGAGCGCATGCAAGCGACCCGCCTCGCCGCCGCGGCGAGCGAGCGCCCCCGGGAAGCGACCCACCCCGCCACGGCGAACGAGCGCCCGGCAGCAACGAACCTCCGCGGCGTCATGCGGCGCTCACCCCTTGACCGCGATGCCCGTCACCTCGAATCGCGCGCCGAACAGCAGCGTGCCCGAGCCGAGGAACGCGCGGGCCGGCGGGTCGTCGTTGAAGTACTCGCGGTACACGCTGTTGAAGGCGCCGTAGAGCCCGACGTCCGAGCAGAAGACCTGCACGCTGACGAGGTCGTCCATCGTCATGTCGGCCTCGGCCAGCACGGCCTGGATGCCGTCGAGGACGTTGCGGGCCTCCTGCTCGGCGGTCGCCGGAGGCCGGCCCGTCTCCGGGTCCATGCCGAGGCGTCCCGCCACGTACAGGGTGTTCCCGGCCAGCACGGCGTCGCTGAACGGTGCGGTGGTCGTGCGGCCCGGCAGGTTGATGACGCGCGGCGCCGAAGATTCCTCCTGCGCGGCGCCGACCGCCGGAATCCCGCCGGACAGCACCAACCCGCCCGCCAACCCGACCAGGAGGCCCACGAGCAATCCGCTTCCGAGTCTCGTCATCGTCAATCTCCTTGCCTCAATCCTCCGGGAGCAGGACCGTCGAGCCGGTCGTCCGGCGCGCCTCGAGGTCGCGGTGCGCCTGGGCGGCGTCGCGCAGGGGATACGTCTGGTTGATCTCAATCTTCACGACGCCCTGCCCGACCACGTCGAAGACCTCGGACGTGGTGGCCACGAGGTCCTCGCGGGTCGCCGTGTAGGTCGCGAGCGTCGGCCGCGTGAGGTAGAGCGAACCCTTGGCGGCCAGCACGGCGGGCCGGAACGGCTCGACGGCGCCCGAGGCGTTGCCGAAGCTCACCATCAGGCCCCGCGGCCGCAGGCAGCGGAGCGAATCCTCGAACGTGTCCTTGCCGACCGAGTCGTAGACGACGGGCACGCCCGCGCCGCCGGTCAGTTCCCGCACGCGGTCGACGAAGCTCTCTTCCGTGTAGACGATCGGGTGGTCGCAGCCGTGTGCCCGCGCCAGCTCCGCCTTCGCCCGCGTGCCGACCGTGCCGATCACCTTGGCGCCGAGGTGCTTCAGCCACTGGCAGGCGATCAGCCCGCAGCCCCCCGCCGCGGCGTGGAAGAGCACCGTGTCCCCGCGCTGCACGGCGTAGGTGCGGCGGACGAGGTACTGCACCGTGCTGCCCTTGAGCAGCACCGCCGCCGCCTGCTGGTCGCTGATGCCGTCCGGGATGCGCACGAGCTGGTTGGCGGCGATGACGCGCCGCTGGGCGTAGCTCCCGAGGTTCATGCAGTAGGCGACCCGATCGCCGACCGCCACCTCGCTCACCCCGTCACCCACCGCCTCGACCACGCCCGCGCCCTCGTTGCCGATGGTGGCCGGGAACGACGGAGCCGGGTAGAGGCCGGTGCGGAAGTAGACGTCGATGAAGTTGAGTCCGGCCGCGGTCTGGCGGATGACGGCCTGGCCCGGTCCGGGGTCGGGCACGTCGATCGCGTCCCAGCGCAGGACCTCCGGGCCGCCGGTCTCGTGGATGCGCACCGCGTGTGTCATCGTCGCTGGCTCCGATCTGCGCCGCACGGGAGGAGCGGCGCCGCGTGCGGCGATCTTACCGCGGGGCGGTGGCAGGCACGTGGCGGCCGGTCGACCTCGCGGCCCGCGCTCGGCAGCACGTGACGCGTCGAACGCGGTCGCAGGCCTCAGAAGCCGAGTTCCGAATGCGAACCCAGGCGGACCAGCCGCAACGTGTCCGCATCGGGCTTCTGATAGATCAGGATCAGGTCCGGCTTCACGTGGCAGTCGCGGTGATCGGACCACTCGCCGCTCAACGCATGGTCGTGGCGCCGCGGCTCCAGCGGTCGATCGTTGGCAAGCTCCTCCAGCACGGAGATCAGGCTGGCGTCGAGGGTTGCCCGGTGCCGGCCCCTGGACTCGCGCCGGTAGTCGCGCTTGAACCGGCCGGTGCGCTCAATCGTCCGCATGCAGATCGTCGAGGAGCGCCTGCATGCTGGCGAACCGAGGGAGGCCGCCCTTGCGAGCTTCCCGCATCGCCTCGACGGTGACCGCGTTGGGAACCAGAGGCGCGAACGGCAGGGCCTTCTCGTGCGCAACCCGGATCAGGAGCAGCCGGACGGCATCGGACACGGTCAGGCCCATCGCGGCCAGCACGGCGGCGGCTTCTTCCTTGACCGCCTTGTCGACGCGCGCCTGAACGAGGTGATTGGCAGCCATGGGGCCTGCTCCTCAGCGGATGCATGACATTATCATGCGCGTCTGCGACTCGGAAACGGCTCGGATTCCTGTAGGCTTGGTTGGCCGTCAGGCGGAGCCGCCGAGCGCCGACAGGCGGGCGACGACAGGCCACCGATGACCGTCCCCACGGGCGCGTTCGACGCGCACCACCCTCCGTCCTCCGACCTGCTGGCCGACTGCGTACACTGCGGCTTCTGCCTGCCGCCGTGCCCGACGTACGCGCTCTGGAGCCGCGAGACCGACTCGCCGCGTGGCCGGATCCACCTGATGAAGGTGGCGGCGGAGGGGAAGGCCGCGATCACGCCGGAGTACGCCCGGCACTTCGACACCTGCCTGGGGTGCATGGCCTGCGTCACCGCCTGCCCCTCGGGCGTGCAGTACGACAAGCTGATCGAGGCGGCGCGCCCGCAGGTGGAGCGCCACGTCGAGCGCCCGCTCGGCGACCGCCTGTTCCGGCGGCTCATCTTCAGCCTGTTCCCGTATCCGGGGCGCCTCCGCTGGATAGCGTTGAAGCTGTGGGCCTACCAGCGGCTCGGCATCCAGCGGCTGGTGCGCGCCAGCGGGCTGCTCCGCCTGCTCCCCGCGCGGCTGCGGGCCATGGAGGCGGTGGCGCCTCGCATCTCGCTCGGCGGCGCCTGGTGGGCGATGCCGGCCGTCGTCCCCGCCGACGGGGAGCGGCGCCGGCGGGTCGCGCTGCTGCTCGGCTGCGTCCAGCGGGTCTTCTTCAGCGACGTCAACCGGGCCACGGCGCGGGTGCTCGCGGCCGAGGGCTGCGAGGTCGTGGTTCCCCAGGCCCAGGGATGCTGCGGCGCCCTGATGCTGCACTCGGGCCTCGAGGACGACGCGGCGGCGATGGCGCGGCGCTTCATCGACGCGTTCGAGCCGGCGCTGGCCGAGGCGGACGCGATCGTCATCAACGCCGCGGGTTGCGGCTCGACCCTCAAGGAGTACGGGCACCTGCTGCGCGACGATGCGGCCTACGCGGAGCGCGCGGCGGCGCTCGCCGCGAAGTGCCGCGACATCTCGGAGGTGCTGGCCGAGCTGGAGCCGCGCGCCCCCCGGCATCCCGTGCCGCTCCGCGTGGCCTACCACGACGCCTGCCACCTGCAGCACGCGCAGGGCGTCCGCGCGGAGCCGCGCCGGGTGCTGGCGACGATCCCGGAGCTCGACGTGCAGGAGGTGCCGGAGGGCGGGCTGTGCTGCGGGTCGGCCGGGATCTACAACCTGGTCGAGCCCGACGCGGCGAGCGAGCTGGGGCGGCGCAAGGCGCGCAACGTGGCCGCGACCGAAGCGGAGGCGGTCGTCTCCTCGAACCCCGGTTGTCTCCTGCAGCTCGCGAGCACGATGGAGGGCGAGGGCCGGCCGCTTCCGACGATGCACCTCGTCGAAATCGTCGACGCATCGATCCGGGGCCGCCGCACGCCCTGACCGACTTGGCCGACGTCACGCCGTCCGGAGGCGTCTCGCGCATGGCCGCGCGGTGGAGACGCTGGCCCGCGGCCGTGCTCCTCGCGCTGGCTGTGCTCCACACGTGGCCCCTGGTCACCGACCCGGGCCGGGTATCCCTGCACAGCGAGGACGAGTGGCTCAACGCGTGGGCGGTCTCCTGGATCGCCCGCCAGCTCGTCCGCGACCCGCTCGACCTGTTCGGCGCCAACATGTTCTACCCGACCGAGAACGCGTACGCGTACACGGAGCCGCTCCTCGTGCCCGGATTGATGGGAGCGCCCCTCCGCTGGCTCGGCGCGTCCCCGATGCTGACCTACAACCTGCTCCTCCTGGCCGGGCTGACGCTCACCGGACTGGCCATGTACTGGCTCGTCGTCGCCTGGACCGGCGACCCCTGGGCGGGGGTGCTGGCGGGAGCGGTGCTGGCCTTCAGCACGGCTATGCTCACGCGCCTGGCCCACCTGCAGGCGCTGCACCTGTACGCTCTGCCCCTCGCCCTGCTGGCGTTCGACCGTCTGGTCCGGCGCGGTCGCAGCGGTGACGCGTGCCGGGTCGGGTTGTGCATGC
>JAPOWL010000527.1 GCA_026707615.1 Acidobacteriota bacterium
GGTCCGGGAGCTGATCGAGGTCGACCGCACACCCGCCATCGCGGTCGTGGGGTACTCGCTGGGCGGTAATCTGGCCCTCAAGTTCGCGGGCGACCTCGGCGCCGACGCGCCGGCGGAGCTGCGCGCCATCTGCGCCGTGTCGCCGACGCTGGACCTCGCGCTATGCGTCGACGCGCTGGAACGGCGGAGCAACGCCGTCTACCAGTGGAACTTCGTCCGCAACCTCAAGCGGCGGATGCGGCGCAAGGCGCGGGCCTTGCCCGGACGGTTCGATCTGGCGCCGCTCACCCGAGTGCGCACGGTCCGGGAGTTCGACGAGGCCTTCACGGCCCCGCACCACGGATTCCGGGATGCCGCCGACTACTACCACCGGGCGAGCAGTCTCCGCGTGATCGACCGCGTGAGAGTGCCGTCGCTCATCGTGAGCGCCCGCGACGACCCCTTCGTCCCACCGGCCCAGTTCCGCGACCCCGCCCTCGCTGGCAACCGCCACATCCGCACGGTCATCACGGGCCGGGGCGGGCACTGCGGCTTCCTCGCTTCGCCCGCCGCGGGCTTCGACGGGTACTGGGCGGAGCGCACCGCGGTGGAGTTCGCGCGGGTTCATTGCGGGGCAGGGCCGGCACCGAGGGCGAGCGCGTCGACGAGCTGCTTCGCGAACGCGGGGCCCTTGCCCGAGTCCTCGTGCTTGAAGTAGACGAAGACCTCGCTGCAGGCCGCGGACTCGCGCGCGATCGTCTCCGCCCACCGCGCGATGTCGGCCTCCGTATAGCCCTCGTCGCGCAACCGGAAGTACGCGTGGCCGGCGGTGATCCGGACGGGCGTCGACAGCCGTTCGCTGTCGGCGATGCACAGTGCCTGGCCGGCGGCCGCCAGCCGCTCGAACACCGCGTCGTCGTGCCACGAGGCGTGGCGGAACTCGAAGGCGGCGCGCGTCCCCGGCGGCAGCGTGCCGAGGAAGGCGTCGAGGACCGGGAGGTCCTTCCTGAAGTTGGGCGGAAGCTGGAAGAGCAGCGCTCCCAGCTTGGTCCCGAGCGAGGCGGCGGCTTCCGTGAAGGCCCCGGTCAGCTCCTCGCAGCGCCGCAGGCGCGCTTCGTGGGTGATCCGGCGCGGCGCCTTGAGGGTGAACGCGAAGCCGGGCGGCGTCACCTCGGACCAGCCGGCGAGCAGACGCTCGGTCGGCAGGCGGTAGAACGTGTAGTTGATCTCGACCGTCTCGAGCCGCTCCGCGTAGTACGGGAGCATCTTGCGGGCCGGCAGCTTCTCGGGGTAGAAGCTCCCCTTCCATTCCGGGTAGTTGTAGCCCGAGGTGCCGATCCGGATGCTGGGGGTGGAGGAGTCGGCGCGGCTGCTCATCACGGGATCGTGCATCGAGGCGCCGGTCGCGGCCAGCGGGCCGGCATCCGGCGCGAGCGCGGGCACGCCGGCCCACCGCGGCTCAGTCCAGGTCGAAGTCGCGGAGCGGCTTGACCACCGGCTCCTCGCGGGCCTGGCGGAGCGCTTCGTCGAAGCGCCGGGAGAGCACGTCGCCGCGGGACTTCTCGTCGGCGACCGACTGCCGAAACACCGCTTCGCGGCGCGCCGCCGCCTCGTCGAGCAGCTTCTGGGCCTCGCCGAGCTCGGGCAGATCTTCCCGTGCGGGAGCCTCGTGCGACACGACGCGCCGAAGATGGGCGTCGACGACGAGGGTCGCCTCGCAGCACGGGCAGGTCACCTCGATCTCGGACGCCAGGCGCGCCATCTGTGCCCCCCGCCGCAACCCGCGGGTCTGGAAGTCCGGCGGCGCGGCTCTCCGAGAGTCGGGAGCCCCTATCCCTCTTCCTCGTACTCGCCTTCGGTCGGGGGGCTGATGCGGGTCGACGGACGCAGGGCTTCGCGGTAGTCGTACACGGGCATTCCTTGCACGTGGATCGTCAACTGGCAACCGCCCGCCTTGCGGTCTATGACCACGGTCACGGGGCTGCCCTCCACGCCCTTCCGAAAGCCGATGCGGCAGCCGCAGGCGAGCTGGCCGTGGTCGAGTCCCTTGCGCATGGCGGGATCATACTACACGCCGCCGGGCGCGCGCCCGGCCGAAGCGAGGGCGCTGCCCGGGCCGTCGCATCACAGGAGATCGTCGATGTCCTTCTGCAGCTCCTCCCGCGTGACGATCCCCATGTGCGAACGGCAGAGCGTGCCTTTCCGATCGATGAAGAACGTGACCGGAATCCCCCAGACGGGGCCGTAGGCTTCCTGGAATTCGTCCTGGCCGACGCCGACGAGCATCGGGTAGTTGACCCCCATCTCCTCGGCGAACGGCTTCATCTGCTCCGCCGTGTCGTCGACCGAGAAGCCGAGCACCACCAGCCCGTCGTCCCGGTACTGCCGCTGGAAGTCGACGAACCAGGGGATCTCGATCTTGCAGGGCCCGCACCAGGTGGCCCAGAAGTTGATGATGATGACGTTGCCCTCGAGCTCGGCCAGATTGACCTCGCCGCCGTTCATCTCGGGCAGCGTGAAGTCGAGGTTCGCCGGCTTGGCGTTGGCGTCGCAGGCGGCGCCCTGGGCCGAAGCCCCCCCGGGCAGGAGCCCGCCGGCGTGAATCGAAAGGCCCGACGCGCCCGGCAGCGTGAGCATGCCGAGCCCGAGCGCCGCCGCGGTCGCCACCACCCACCGTGTGCTCATGTCGTTCCCCCTGCGAGGCTGCGGTGGCCCCGCCGGATGCCCGAGCGGGGCAGCCGGGAACCGCTCCCGTCGACCCGCGACGCGCGCGATTCCGACCCGTCCCCAGCGGGGCGGCCGCCCCGCCGCACGATCAGCCTACCGTGTCGCGTCCCGGGATCTCAAGGCCGTCGGGTCGGCGGGCGAGCAGCTCCGGGGGAGCACCGCCCCGTCCCCGCGGGGGGGCGGCGGCGCCCTCCGCCGGTGACAGGTCCGCCGGGGGCCTCGGGAGTGGGGCCCGTCCGGCGGGGAGGCAGCGAAGGGCACGAACCTTGCTAAGCTCATTCGGGGCAACGCCCGTCCCGCTCGGGGGCGGTTGCCGGTCTCGTCCACGGCGCATAAGATGAGTTCTGAGAAGCCGTTTCGGACCCGTCCTGGCCGCGGCCTCCAGGCCCGGAATCCCGCAAGGCCGTTCCGAGGTGCACCGATGCCACGCCACAGACCCGCATGGAGGGCCGGCTGGCGGCTGTGGGCCCTGCTCTCGATCGCGCTGGCCTTCCTGGCCACCGACGTTGCGGCCCAGACCCAGTTCTATCCGTACTACGGCAAGAACCGTGTGAAGTACGACAAGTTCGGCTGGCACATCTACACGACGGACCATTTCGAGATCTACTACTACCCGGAGCTCGAGCAGCACCTCGAACGGGTGGCGTCGTACGCCGAGAGCGCCTACCAGCAGGTCAGTGCCGACCTGATGCACGAACTCGCGTTCCCCGTGCCGCTCATCGTCTTCAAGACGCACAGCGAGTTCGAGCAGCAGAACATCATCCCGGGCACCGTGCCGGAGGGGGTGGCGGCGTTCGCCGAGCCGTACCGGAACCGCATCGCGCTCCCGATCGACGAGCCGCCGGATCACCTCTATCGGCTGATCACGCACGAGCTGACCCACATCTTCGAGTTCGACATCATTCCGCGCTCCCTCATCCGCAACACCGTGCCGCTCTGGGTGGACGAGGGGCTCGCCGACTTCATGGCGGGCGTCTGGCGACCGCTCGACCTGATGACCGTCCGCGACGTGGCGGTCTCGGACGAGGTCCCGTCGATGAGCGAGTTCCAGGGGTACGGGGGCTTCGCCAACGCCCGCGTCGTCTACAACCTGGGCCACGTCACGTTCGAGTTCATCGAGGACCGCTGGGGCATGGAGGGCGTCCGTCAGTTCCTCTTCGCGCTCCGCCGCGCCGCCATCGGGGGCGGCGAGGATCCCTACGAGGAGGCGTTCGACCTGGAGGCGGGGGAGTTCGACGACGCCTTGAGGGCGTACCTCGACGACCGCTTCGAGGCGTTCCGCGACAAGGAGCGCCCCGCCGACTACGGGCGCAGCCTGGTCCCCGACCCCCTGCGCAGCGCGTACCCCGTCGTCTTCTCGATAGAGGCATCGCCGACCGGCGAGGTCATGGCCGCCCTGGCCGTGAACCGCAAGGATCGCGAGCTGGACGTCGTGCTGCTGTCGGCGGCGAGCGGCGAGGTCGTCCGCAACATGACGTCGGGCTTCGACCAGAACTACGGCTTCGAGTTCATCAGCTCCCCCGGCGCCCGCTTCAACATGGTGCCGCGGATCTCCTGGGCGCCGGACGGCGATCGGCTGGCCTACTTCGTGCGGAAGGGCAAGCACCGGTCGCTGGTGGTCCAGAACGTCGTGTCGCGCGAGATCGAGCACCTGATCGACCTCGAGATGGTCGACGAGCCGGAGTCGCCCGACTTCTCGCCCGACGGGCGGACCATCGTCTTCTCGGCCCTGCGCGACGGCATCGGCGACATCTACGAGATCGACCTCGGGACGCGTGAGGTCACCAACCTGACCAACGACGACTTCGCCGACTACGGGCCCATCTACGCGCCGGACGGCAGCTACATCGTGCACATGACGCGGGTCAGCGGGAACAACAAGCTGTTCCGCCGCGACGGCGAGACCGGGCTCCGGACGCAACTCACGTTCGGCACCCACGACGACACCGGCCCGCAGTTCCTCGACGAGCGCACCATCATGTTCGCGTCGACGGCCGTCGACCCGACGCAGCCGCTCGACCCCGA
>JAPOWL010000552.1 GCA_026707615.1 Acidobacteriota bacterium
ATCCGGGCGCTCGCGTCCTCGTTCCCGGCTCGGCCCTCGTCTACCGGCCCTCCGACGCGGCGCTCGCGGAGCACCATCCCGTCGGTCCGGTCACGCCCTACGGCCTCAGCAAGCTGGCGCAGGAGATGCTGGCCGGGCAGTTCGCCGCCGAGGGCCTGCCGGTACTCCTCACCCGCTCGTTCACGCACCTCGGGCCCGGCCAGGACCGGGCGTACGCCGCGTCGAGCTTCGCGCACCAGGTTGCCCGCATCGAGGCCGGGGAATCGGAACCCGTGCTGCGCGTCGGCGCCCTCGACGCGCGCCGCGACCTCACCGACGTGCGCGACACCGTGCGCGCCTACCGGGCGCTGATGGCGGGCGGCGCGCCCGGCGCGCCGTACAACGTCTGCACGGGCCGGGCGCACCGGATGCAGGACGTCGTCGACCGCCTGCTGCGGTTGGCGCGGAGGCCGATCTCGATCGCCGTCGAAGCCGCCCGCCTCCGCCCGAGCGACCACTCCGTCCTGCTCGGCGATCCGGGGCGGATCCGGGCCGAGACCGGCTGGGCTCCCCGCATCGGGCTCGACGAGACGCTCCGCGACCTGCTGGACCACTGGCGCGGCGCCGTCGCAGCCGGGGCCGCCGGCGACGCCCGCCCCGCGGGGTGAGCGGTCGGCGCTCGCCCCGCCGGACCGGCTTGCGGCGCGGACTCCCTGCTCCGCGGCACTCATTGCTCCGCGGCACGCACTCCGTCGGCGTTCCGCGGCGCAGGCTCCCGGAACGACAGCCCGCTTCGTCCACTGTCCTCGAGCAGATCCGCATCGCTCTCCGGACCCGCGGCTGTTGACACGCCCGTGCGCGTCCGCGAGAATGGCGAACAAACGGCGAACACGCGGGCGGCGCAGCCAGAGCTCTTCGATCTCGGTGCGCGGCCGACGACGCGCGGAGTGGCCGAGCGGGTACGGACGGCGGGAGTCGACGGCCTGTCCGACGCGGTGCGGCGGGGGGACGGCGCCCGCTACCAGGACGTCGTCTGCCGCACCGCGCTCAACCGCGTGGAAGGGATGCCGTTCCGCTGGACGCTGAATCCCTATCGGGGCTGCACCCACGGTTGCCACTACTGCTTCGCGCGGCGCTACCAGCCGCAGCTCGAGATGGACCCCGGCGACGAGTTCTCGTCGGTCGTGCTCGTGAAGGTCAACCTCCCCGAGGTGCTCCGCGCCGAGCTCGCGCGGCGGAGCTGGGACAACGAGCTGGTCGCGGTCGGCACCGCCACCGATCCCTACCAGCCCATCGAGGGCCGCTACCGGCTGACGCGCCGCTCGCTCGAGGCCTTCGCGGACCGCGCCACGCCGGTCGGGCTGCTCACCCGGGGGCCCCTCGCGGTCCGCGACGCCGACGTGCTCGCGGACCTCTCGCGGCGCAGCCGCTCGACCGTCACCTTCAGCATTCCGACCGTCGACGAAGAAGCCTGGGAGCGCCTCGAGCCCGGCACCGCGCCCCCGCGGCAGCGCCTGCGCGCGGTCCGGGCGCTCCGCGACGCCGGGGTGGACGCCGGAGTCCTGATGGCGCCCATCGTGCCCGGGATCACGTCGCACCCCGCCAAGCTCGAGCGGACCGTGCGCGAGATCGCGGCGCACGGAGCCACCTGCGTGGGCACGATGCTGATGCACCTCGAGGGAGGCACGCGCGAGCACTTCCTCCGCTTCCTGAGCCGCGAGTACCCGCACCTCGTCGAGGGCTACGGTCGGCTCTACGCGGGGAAGCACGCCGAGACCGGCTATTCCCGGCGCTTCCGGACCGTCATGTCGGGCCTGACCGCACGCTACGGGGGCCGCCCCGGCCGGCGGCGGGCCGCGCCTCCGCGGCGCGACGCCCCCGCCCCCGCCCCCGAGGCGGCGCCGGCGCAGGGGCGCCTCCGCCTCTGAATGGTGGGCTAGTGGGTGCCGAGCAGGGCGCGAATCCGCTGCTCCGTGGGCGGGTGCGTGCTGAAGAGGGAGAGCACGCCGCGGCCCGAGAAGGGCTTCATGATGAACATGTGGGCGGTGGCGGGGTTGGCGTCCAGGGGACGGCGCTTCGCCCCCGCGTCGATCTTGCGCAGCGCGTCGGCGAGCCCGTAGGGGCTCCCCACGATCTTCGCGGCCCCGCGGTCGGCCGCGAACTCGCGGGAGCGGGAGATGGCGGCCTGGATCAGCATTGCGGCCAGCGGGCCGACGATGATCGTCGCCAGCAGCGCGAGCGGGCCGCCGTCGCGATCGTCGCGCCCGCCGAAACCGCCGAAGATGGCGGCGAACTGGGCCATGCGGGCCACCATCATGATGGTCGCGGCGACCGTGGCGGCGACGGAGCTGATGAGGATGTCGCGGTGCTTGACGTGCGCCAGCTCGTGCGCGATGACCCCCTCCAGCTCGTGCGGGGACAGCAGCCGCAGGATGCCCTCGGTGGCCGCCACCGCGGCGTGCTGCGGATTCCGGCCGGTCGCGAAGGCGTTGGGCGAGTCGTCGGGAATCACGTAGACGCGCGGGGTCGGAAGCGAGGCCTGCCGCGCCAGGCGCTCCGTCATCTGGTGGAGGGGGTGCTCGGGGCCGACGGGGCGTGCGCGGTACATCTTCAGCACGACCTTGTCGGAGAACCAGTAGGAGCCGAAGTTCATGACGACCGCCAGCCCGAACGCGAGCACCAGGCCGCCCTGGCCCCCCAGCAGCTCGCCGATCACCAGCAGCAACGCGCTCAGCAATCCGAGCAGCAACGTGGTCTTGACCGTGTTCCCCATGGCGTCCTTCCCGGGCGGGCCGTGCCGCAACCCCTCCCTCCAGTCTAGGAGCTTGCGCGGCAGAACGCCAACACGGTGCATGCCGCGAAGCAAGCTCCCAGGCCGGTGGGGGCTGGGGCCGAACGCGGAGCCCGCGACGGGTTCGGCGGCGTCAGCGGGCGTCGAAACGCTCTATCAGACCGGCCAGCAGAGCGGCCCGCCACGGCAGCTCTCCGGTCTCGACGTGCTCGTTGAGGGCGTGGGCTCCGTCCCCGACCGCTCCCAGCCCGTCGAGAGTGGGGACGCCGAGCGCCGCCGTGAAGTTCCCGTCCGAACCTCCTCCCGTGCCCCCTTCCTCGAGGGGGCGCCCGAGCTCGCCCGCCACCTCGCGGGCACGTTCGTAGAGCCGGACGACGGCCGGCGTCCGCACCAGCGGCGGGCGCGAGAACCCGCCGACCACCTCGATGGCGGTGCGGTCCAGCGTCGGGCGCAGTCCCCGGATCGCGTCCTCGACGGCCTGGACGTCCTCCTGGCGCGCCACGCGCGTGTCGATGACGGCCCGCGCGTGCTCGGCGACCACGTTCGGCCGCCCGCCTCCCTCGAGGATGCCGACGTTCAGCGAGACCCCGTCCCGGATGCCGCGAAGGGCTCCCAGGGCCACGATCTGGGCCGCCAGCTCGTCGATCGCGCTGGCTCCCCGGCCGGGCTCCACCCCCGCGTGGGCGGGCACGCCGCGCACGCGCATCTCGAACTCGCCGCAGCCCTTGCGCGCGGTCTTCACCGCGCCGCCCGGCAGCGACGGCTCGAGCACGAACACGGCGTCGGCGCGGCGCCCCTCCTGCTCGATCAGCTCGCGCGAGGATGCGCTTCCCCGCTCCTCGTCCCCGGTGAAGAGCATCGCCAGGGTCCGGTCTCCGAGACGGCCGGTGTTCAGCAGCGCGCGCGCGGCCAGCATCCCGATGGCGATGCCCGCCTTCATGTCGAAGATGCCGGGTCCGTACAGGCGGCCGTCCTCCTCGCGGAGCGGCATCCGGTCGAGCTGCCCGAGCGGCCAGACGGTGTCGAAGTGGCCGAGCAGCATGACACGGGTCGGGCCGTCGCCGATGGTCGCCCGCAGGTGGTCTCCGCTGTCGGCGCTCGCCACCATGTCCACGGTGGCGCCGATCGCCTCGAGCCGTCGCCCCAGCACCCGGCCGCACCGGTCGACCGCCGCCTTGTCGGGGGTCGGGGACTCGTGCTGCACGAGAGCCGTCGTCGTGTCGATCAGCCAGTCCCGCTCACGTTCACAGAAGTCCAGGAGGGTCCGCATGCGGCATAATACTTGGGTGAGCCTGAGGGGCCGGGCGGCGATTCTGCTGGCGGCGGCGCTCCTCGCCGCGGCATCCCCGGCCCTTGCGCAGCGGCGCCTCGCCCCGCGGTCGTTTCCGCCCCCGGAGCCGGCCGACCCCGTGGAATCGGAACCGGCCCGCGGTCCGGGTCCGGTATCGCTGCCGGAGCCGCCGCCCCGCGATCTGCTGCCGCCCCTGCCGGGGGCCGGCCGCGCCGCGCCCACGGAGGACGAGCTCGGGGTAACGCTCTATCCGAACTCGACCTACCTGGCCACGTTCGACGCCGGCCGCGGCCAGCAGTTCCACCTCTTCGGGACCAACGCCACCTTCGCCAACATGGTGCGCTACTACCGGGTCATTACCCGGGACCGCGGCGAGGACGTGTTCGAGGCGCCGGCGACGCACCAGTTCGACATCGGGCGGTTCCGGGACCGGGAGATGGACTTCCGGCCGAGCGTGACCATCAAGGACTACACCTGGAACGGCTCCCCCGGCTACCCGAACCCCCTGCCCGGCGGCGATCCGCCCGCCTTCGCGACGATCATCCAGTTCACCACGGCTCCTCCCGGGGCGCGCCGCTAGCTCCAGCGCGCCCCGGCGCGTCGGAGTCCATGCGGGCGCATCGCAAGCAGGGCTACAAGCGTGTTGGCAGATCGAGCGC
>JAPOWL010000290.1 GCA_026707615.1 Acidobacteriota bacterium
CGTCGACCTCCGGGAGCAGCGCCAGGATTCGGACGTCCTCGTCCAGGGTGTAGGTGAACGAGGCCTCCTGCCCGTCGAGGGTCGCCGGCGAGACGGCGACGAGCGATTCGATGCCGGCGGTCTCGCCATCCCCAGCGTAGAGGCCGACCGCGGTCCGGTCGCGGAACTCCTGTCCCTCGGTGATCCACGTCTTCTTGTAGTGCACGCGCAGGACGAGGTCCGCCCTCGCCGGCAGCGTCCGCGCGACACCCTGCTGCAGCACCGGCGCCTGACCGGGAGACCAGACGGCGACGGGGGGGGTGGTGGGGAACACGCCGGCGTCCGGGGGCGCGAAGCCCGGCCCGTCATCGGCCTCGTCGAGCTCCCGGGCAACGCCCTCGGCGTCGAAGTAGACCATCGCCCCGCGCACCACGGCGCCCGCCTCGGGCACAACGTCCACGCCGGCGACCGCGAGCGCCTCCTCCGTGCCGGTCGGCAGCACGAAGTACCGCACGGCCTCGCTGGTGCCGGCGTCGAGGACGAACGGCTCGGCCATCTCCAACGCGAGCGCGGGCGGTCCGAGCTGCCAGCCCTCCGGACCCGCGACGGCGGGCAACTCCAGGTTCCGGGGCCCCTGCGGGTAGCCGCCGCTCGACCACTCGAGAATCATGTCCATCTCGTGGGCGGGCAGGGAGTGCCCGTTCCGGAAGTTGCCGAACCCGTCCTCGGCCTTCCAGGGCGGCATCCGCAGCCCCAGCACCTCCTCGCGGATCGACTGCGACCACGGGAACGCCTCGCGGTAGGTCATGAGCGACATCGGGGCGATGCCGTCCGTGCGGTGGCAGGAACCGCAGTTGTCGCGAAAGACCGGAAAGAGGTGCTCCTTGTAGTTCCACCGCGACGCGATCGGCGTATGGCTGTCGGTGACCGGGCCCGACGTGGCCACGAACCCGAGCCCCAGGAGGACGACGCACCATCTGAATCGCCGCATCGTTGCACCTCTCTTCCGCCGCAGCCGACCGGGCGCGACGCCGCGAGCCGAGCCGGGGGCGGGCGCGGCTACGGCGCAGACTCCTAGGGAGCGGCCGCTTCCCCGTAGACGCGGGAGATCTGCGACACGGCGGAGCCGAACACGCCGTATGCGTCGTCGACCTGTTGCTTGTTGCCGAGGTCGCCGTACCAGTCGAGCAGCCACGCGGCGCGTACCAGGCTCCGGACCGCGATCCGCACGTCGTCCCGGGCGCGGGTCGGAAGCGCCTCCGCGCGGTCGTGCAGCGCGAGGGCGAGCTCCTTGGCCTGCAGGGCGGGAATGAAGATCTCCGTGAATGCGCCGCGCGTCACGAGATCGACGATCTCCCGGTCGCGAGCCTCGATCCCCCCTACGATGTCGCTCGTCCGCTCGGGGATGCGGGGACGAATCCGCTCGGCCAGGGGCAGGGCGGGCGGCACGTTGGGGCGGTCGAGCGTCAAGGTCTCGCGCGGCGCGTCGCCCGAGAAGCCGGCGAAGATGAAGTCGAAGCGTTCCTCGGGGAAGTCCTCCTCGAACTGCAGCCTGGCGATGATCTCGGCCGGTACCCCGACGTCGCCGACCTCGGCCTCCAGGTAGGCGCCCCCCGGAGCGGGCAGCATGGCGAACGCGGTGACCTCGCGAAACTCGTCCGTGGCCGCGTCGTACTCTTCCTCCAGGACGGCGCGGCCCATCCACAGCGTCACGTCGACCGGCTCCCGGTAGTTGTCGGTGGCGTAGATGCGGAACACGCCGGGCTCGGGGTAGGCGCCCTCGATGTGGTGGAAGCCGTCCGGGGCCATGAACACCGTACCGCCGTGGCGGGGCGTGTGGTCCATGTGGGCGCCCGGCGCCGCGTCGACCACGCCGCAGGTGAGCATCGTGGAGCCGTAGAAGGGGTTCCGCACCGGCCCGTCGAGCTGCACCCAGTTCGAGCCGCCGTCATACATGGGGCAGTAGGCCCGCGCGTAGCCCTGGGGCAGATCGAGGGCGGCCAGGAACTCCGACAGCGGCTTGAAGCGCTGCCGCATCGTCTCGATGTCGTCCGCTCTCGCGACGGCCTGCACGAGGGGCCGCGTGACGTCGTCCGCCACGGCGATCAGGCGCTCGAGCGCGGCCCTGGCCCGGTCGGCGTCGTCGGCGGCAAGTGCCTGCTGCGCGCCGACGTACTCGATGAGCTGCGCGACGATTCCGTCGTCCTGCGCCGCGGATCCTCCCGGCGCTTCCGACGCGGGCACGGGGGATCCCGCAAGCAGCGCGAGCGCAGCGAGGGCGCCGCCGATTGCAGCCGGCCTACGCGAGCATTGAGCCATCACTTCGTTCCTCACGGAATGGTCGGAATAGTCGATTCAATCGGCGGCCGACGCCGGCGCGAGCGGCCGGGCGGCCCCTCAGTATACAACCGGCCGGAGCGGAGGCGCAATGGCCGGCCGTGCCCGCAAAGTCATTGTGTTCCATCGGTTTAGGGGCAGCGGTGGAGCCTGGCGCAGGGTCCGGGAAGTGGCTGCCGATAAGGGAGGTGTGGGCCTCGCGGATCGCAACACCGCCCTCGCCGACAGCTACCTGGAGGAGCTTCGCGTCGTCCGCCGGCTGGCCGACCTGACGGTCGAGAGCTACGCGCGCGACGTGGCGGACCTGGTGCGCTTCGCGGACGGCGCGGGCAAGAGCCTCGACGAGCTTCGGCGGCGCGACCTCGAGCGTTTCGTGCGCGAGGGGATGGCAGCGGGGCGCTCGCCGCGTTCCGTGGCCCGGAGCGTCGCGTGCATCCGGGGGCTGTACCGCTTCCTGGTCACCGACGGGCGGCTGGACGCCAACCCGGCCGACGAGCTGCGGGCGCCGCGTTCCTGGCCGGATCTGCCGCACTGCCTGTCGGCCGACGACGTCGATCGGCTCCTCGAGCAGCCCGATCCCGCTACGCCGGCCGGCCTGCGCGATCGCGCGATGCTCGAGGTGCTGTACGCCTCGGGGCTGCGCGTCTCGGAGCTCGTGGGCCTGCGCACGGGCGACCTGCGCCTCGCGTCCGGCTGCCTGACCTGCAGCGGCAAGGGAGCGAAGGAGCGGCTGGTGCCGGTCGGGGAGGTCGCCGTGCGCTGGGTGCGCGAGTACAGCGAGGCAGCGCGCCCCCGGCTGCTCGCCGGGCGGGCATCGGAGTGGCTCTTCGTCAACGCCCGCGGCGGTGGACGGCTGAGCCGCGTCGGCTGCTGGAAGATCCTGAAGAAGCACGCCCTGCTCGCCGGGCTCCCGCGCGGGATCAGCCCGCACGTCCTGCGGCATTCGTTCGCGACGCACCTGCTCGAGCGCGGCGCCGATCTCCGCTCGATCCAGACGCTGCTGGGACACGCGGACCTGTCGACGACCCAGATCTACACGCACGTTCTCGAAGCGCGGCTCAAGGCGGTGTACGAGGCCTGCCACCCGCGCGCCTGAGACGGCCGGGAGCCTGCGCCGCAGGACGCGCGCCTCGGAACTCGCGGCAGCGCGGACCTCCACGCGCCGGTACGGCACGGCCTTCCGGCGATCCGCCGAGCGACGCCGGTGGCCGCCGCGAAACCGCCGGAGCGGCCCGATCGACCGCCGCGAAACCGCCGGAGCGGCCCTATCGACCGGCCGGATGCTCCCGGCGACGCCTTTGTGCTAGGCTGCAGGGTTGGATTGGGCGCGGAGCCGTCAGCAGGAAGGAGCCACATGCGCCGGACAGGGCGATACGTCTTCACCTCCGAATCGGTCACCGAGGGACACCCGGACAAGATCGCGGATCAGGTCTCGGACGCGATCCTGGATGCCGTGCTCGAGCAGGATCCCACGGGCCGAGTCGCGTGCGAAACGCTGCTGACGACGGGGCTCATCGCGCTCGCCGGCGAGATCACGACCACGTCCCGCCCCAACTTCGGCGACGTGGCTCGGGCTGCCGTGCGGGACGTGGGCTATACGCGGGCCAAGTACGGCTTCGACGCGGACACGTGCGCCGTCATCTCGGCCCTGCACGGGCAGTCGCCGGACATCGCGCGGGGCGTCGACCCCGGCGGGGCGGGCGATCAGGGGCTGATGTTCGGCTATGCCTGCTCCGAGACCGACGAGTTGATGCCGCTGCCGATCATGCTCTCCCACCGGCTCGTTCGTGCCCTGTCGGAGGCGCGCCGGGCCGGCGATCTGGGCTACCTGCGGCCCGACGGCAAGTCCCAGGTCACGGTCGAGTACGACGGCGATCGCCCGTTGCGCATCGACGCCGTGGTGGTTTCGAGCCAGCACCGCGACGACGTCTCCATCGAGCGGATCCGCGACGACGTGCGCACCCGCATCATCGAGCCGGTCGTTCCCGCCGCGCTCATGGACGAGCGCACGCGGGTCTTCGTCAATCCGACCGGACGCTTCGTGACGGGCGGCCCGCACGGCGATTCGGGGGTGACCGGGCGCAAGATCATCGTCGATACCTACGGCGGCATGGCCCCCCATGGAGGGGGGGCATTCTCCGGCAAGGACCCGACCAAGGTCGACCGGTCGGCGTCCTACATGGCGCGGTACATCGCCAAGAACTGCGTCGCGGCGGGCCTCGCCGAGCGCGTGCAGGTCCAGCTCGCGTACGCCATAGGCGTGGCGGATCCGGTGTCGGTCCTGATCGAGACCTTCGGAACGGGGCGGATCGACGAATCGACGATCGGGGGCCTGGTCCGGGAGCACTTTCCGTTGACTCCCAAGAGGATCATCGAGACCCTCGACCTGCGGCGTCCG